>MHUY01000001.1:0-11015 GCA_001825115.1 Candidatus Yonathbacteria bacterium RIFOXYC2_FULL_47_9
AAGGTAGACTCGGGGAATTCAAATACAGCGAAACTATTATGGCAAAGAAAATTACAAAACGAGTTAAAGTTATCATCCCAGCCGGCAAGGCAACCCCTGCGCCTCCTTTGGGGCCCGCCCTCGGTCAGGCAGGCGTGAACATTGGTGAATTTGTTACCAAGTTCAATGCGGCAACGGCCGACAAGATGGGAGACCTTGTACCAACGGTTATTACCGTATACGAGGACCGTACCTTCGACTTCAAAATGAAGACGCCTCCTGCAACTAGCCTCATCTTTAAGGCAGCAAACATTCAAAAGGGATCAAAGAAGTCTAACACCAGTAAAGTAGGCTCGATTACCAAGGCACAGCTCCAGGAAATCGCAGAACGCAAGATGGTAGACTTGAACGCAAACGACATCGAGGCAGCAATGAAGATCATCGCCGGCTCAGCTCGCTCAGCAGGGATTGAGATTAAGTAATCTTTCGATACACTGAGAACTCAAAAGAAAAAACCCCGACAATCGTAAGATTGTCGGGGTTTGAGTTTGTTGCCAACTTATTAGGCAGCTACATCTTTGAGTTGAATGTCATGCTCACCACGCTTAACGTCAAAGCGATCAGGCTCGGGGTCAAGGTGGAGAATGAGGCCATGGTCACCAAAAGCATTTTTCAGAGATTCAGCCATTTGTTTTGCGCGGTGACGGAGGGTGGGATGCACAAACCGCGTTGCACGCAGCTCGACAAGATACACCAATGCCGGAAGTCCGCCCGTAATGCGGTTAGGGGTAAGGTACCCCATCGCCACATAGTATTGGAGCTCCGTCTCAGATACCCCTCCGTAAGAAAGCTTTGAAAGCCTGTCTCTTTGTTGGGTTAACAACGTAGCTGCTGTAGCCCGTAGGCTTTCAGGAAGTTCACGGAGATACCACTCTTCGAAACCATAACGCGTTCCGATGAGGGGCATTTGTTGAGTGACTGCCCTGTGGCGCTGAACGTCACGGAATGACCCGAAGTCAAGAAGGAATGAGAACTGAATGGTCCCACACTCATTCAAGATTTTAGGTAGCTCCGTTTTTGCCGGCCGGAGACTCATGATATTTTCGTATCTCTCGAGCATTGCTTCTGAAACGTTGAAAATTGCACCGAGTCCGCCGTTGTTGCCAAGTGAATGGAATTCATTGCCACCGTTAAAGTACGCGTGTTCACACATTGCTTCCGCGTAGTACTGTTCGCTCGCCGGATATGTTTTGTGACCAAACGAACTGGGGTAACGCTCCATCAAAACGGCTTGAATACCCTCGGCAACCTCGCGTACTTCCTTGAGAGGATGGTTTCGAAGCCAGCACAGTTTATCGGCCGCCTGGCGCAGGTTGGTGTGCCAGGCAAGGTTTGTTGTTGCTCCCGCAGGAAGGAATCCCCGCAGGATATCAAACGAACGTGCTGCGATTGCTTTTTCGTATGTCTCTTCAACCTCAGTTTCTTTTCGAGGAAATTGAGACCGTAAATGAGCAAGGAGCTCTTCCTTGGAATTTACATAAAACACGCGCCACACTTCAAGAATTTCGCTCGACAGCAAACTGCCGATTGGGTCACGAAATTCCTGTTCAGCAAAATCGATATAGCGCGTGGACGATTCTTGACCGGAATAAAGCTGCCAGTCTTGAATCGCCTTTGCGACGAGCATTGAGACGCCTTCGATAAAGAGCGTAACACTGCCGCAGTCACCGATTGATTTGTGCCCATAGCCGACATAAAAATTGGCCATGAACTTTTCGGAACCGCGCTCTTCGAGGATGAGTAAATGATCCTCGATTCCTTTTGCTGAACGTGAATGAAGTGCTTGAAGCATTGCTTCCGCTTCGGCGTCGATTATTGCACCCGTATCGAGCAAGATGACCTTGCCTCCGAAAGGGAGCATGTGTTTCGTGTGGTTGAGTTGAGCGAGACTTGTGTTCATGAGAACCTCCGTTGGTTGTTGTTTAAAAGTACAGCTGTCATCAAACTATCCCGAAAGTACCACAATGTCAAACTATGGACTACGAGATGATTTTGTGCTATAATTGTTCTAGGTTTATTCTTTATACGAGAGGAGATAGATATGAGCATCAAGTCTGATAAGTGGATACAAAAGATGTGTAGCCTTGATCCTGTCGAGAGGGCCATGGTTGCTCTCCCCACGGGAATGAGCCGTCTCGACGGTCCGATGATTGAACCGTTTGAGGCGGGGCAAGTGAAAGAAATCGACGGGAAGAAGATCGTGTCCTACGGTACATCAAGCTATGGCTATGACGTCCGTTGTGCCGACGAATTCAAAATCTTCACGAACATTCATTCTACGGTCGTAGATCCTAAAAACTTCGACCCTAATTCGTTCGTCGAAAAGAAGGGGGATTTCTGTATTATCCCGCCAAATTCATTTGCCCTTGCGCGCACGATTGAACGTTTCCGCATCCCACGGAATGTGTTGACTATCTGCCTCGGCAAGTCGACGTACGCGCGGTGCGGTATCATCGTTAATGTGACACCTTTTGAGCCAGAATGGGAAGGGTATGTGACGTTGGAATTTTCCAACACCACGCCTCTTCCCGCAAAGATTTACGCCAACGAAGGTTGTGCCCAGGTGCTCTTTTTTGAGAGTGATGAAGTGTGCGAAACTTCATATAAGGATCGTGGCGGAAAGTATCAAGGGCAAAAAGGGGTTACAAACCCGAAAGTATAAGAAGAAATAAAAAGTTAGACGGCAAAACGCTTCACGTTTTGCCGTCTTTTTCTTTTTTACTTGCGGGTGGTACTATTGATGTTAATGGAACTCAGAATAAAAAAACTACACGCAAAAGCAAAGCTTCCGTCGTACGCACATCCGGAGGATGCGGGATTTGATTTGTATGCGCTTGATGAATTGACTATCCCCGCGGGTGGGCGAGCGCTCGTGAGTACGGGTATTGCGCTCGAAATCCCCAGTGGCTTCGTGGGGCTCATTTGGGACAAGAGTGGACTCTCGACGACCTACGGACTCAAGACATTGGCGGGAGTGGTGGATGCAGGGTATCGTGGGGAAGTAAAAGTGGGACTGATAAATTTAAGCACTGAGGATTATGTGATTAGCGCAGGAGGCAAGGTTGCGCAAATGCTCATACAAAAAGTTGAGCGGGCAGAGTTTTTCGAATCTACAGAACTCGCAGAAACAGCACGTGGTGAGCGAGGTTTTGGGAGTACAGGGAAAGATTAACATTGCAATAGAGTCTGTTTCTTGGTAGAACGTTGTCAGAAGTACCCGTTCGTTAACCAAGGAGGAATCATGAAAGCACCATTTATTGTCATTGACGGTATGGATGGATCAGGAAAAGGGACACAAATTGGTCTCCTTGCTGCTCGTATGGGAGACGAAGGAAGGAACTTCATTCTTACCCGCGAGCCCGGCGGGACCCCTTTGTCAGAAAAAATCCGCGATATTTTTTCTTCACCAGAAGGAGCCGACGCGAGTGCGCGTACACAGTATCTCATGATGTGGGCAGCGCGGTCGCATTGGATGGAAAAGGTTGTCATACCCTATTTGTCTGCGGGAACACTGATCGTTTCTGATCGAGGTGATTCATCTACGATTGCGTACCAGGTATATGCAAAAATGGCACCCGAACTCGAAGACAATTTTTGGCGGATGCGTAAGTTCATCTTTGGTGAATACACGCCGACACGATACATCATCCTCGATATTCCCGCAGAAGAGGCGAAACGCCGTATTGACGCTGATACGAGTCGCGTTAAGTCACCGTTCGACATGAAGCCGCTCGAATGGTATGAGCGCGTTCGCGAAGGGTTCCAGACACTTCACGAAGAACTTCCGCATCATGTCACCATAATCAATGGGGCTCGAACCCCTGAAATGATTCACGAAGAGATCTATCGAATCGTGAAGGGGCAATGCGGATGGATGTAATAACGTAAGGTCAACCCTTGTGAAAGTAATTTCACAAGGGTTTTTTGTTTTTGCGAGGCGTGGTATGCTCAGTTTTATGAAGGAGAAACTAGAAGTACTTATTATCGAAGCGCTTGGGGTGCTCGGTATTGAGGCGGGTACGGTTGTGCTTGAACGTCCGGCGGATTCATCGCACGGGGACTATGCGACGAACGCAGCACTCGTGTACGGTAAAAAGGCGGGTATTGCTCCTCGTGAGCTTGCAGGCAAGCTGGTTGAAAAAATACTTGAAACTTCGAGGGAGGAGATCAAAGAGCTTGAAGTTGCCGGGCCCGGGTTTATTAACTTCCGACTTTCAGATGAAGCAATAAGAAACGAGAACACAAAAGAGAAAAATCCTATTAAAACAATTTACTCAGGAAAAAATATTCTTGTTGAGCATTCTTCCCCAAATCTTTTCAAGCCTTTTCATATCGGACATCTCATGAATAATATTGTGGGTGAATTTGTTTCTCGCGCAATGACAGAAGGGGGTGCGCAAGTAACCACCATTTCTTTCCCTTCGGACATTTCCCTGGGAATAGCAAAAGCTATTTACGTACTGCAAAAGGATGGAGGAATTTCACAACAAATGTTTAGCGACCTCTCTTCAGGAGATTTTGACGCGCAAACGAAAGTGGTCAACTATCTTGGGGATTGCTATGTCCGTGGGATTGCTTTAGCAAAAGAAAATCCTGCGCTAGAAAATGAGATCAAAGATATCGCAAAAAATTTGTACAACGAAATTGAAAGCGGGGAACTACATGACTCAGAAGGCTATCAGATATGGAGAAAAGTAAAAAACATCAACACCGTATATTTTGAATATGTGCTTGAAAGCATTGGGTCAAAGCTTGGGAAAACGATCTTTGAAAGCGATGTCACAAAGATCGGGAAAGAGATTGTTCTCAAAAATACACCAGCTGTCTTTACACAAAGCGAAGGGGCCTTTGTATACGTGCCGAGTGAGGACCGAAAGGATTTAAATACATTGGTTTTTGTTAATAGTGAAGGGCACCCAACATACGAGGCAAAGGATCTCGGTTTGATAGAAAAAAAATTCACTGAATACGGAAAGGTGGACTGCTCTCTTTTTGTTACTGACAATGAGCAATCCCATCATTTTAAAATTGTTCTTGATGCAGCGAGCAAGATAAATGATGAATGGAAGAGTCGTGCAGAAAGGAGTGTACACATCCCACATGGCCGCATGCTTTTTAAAGGTCAAAAAATGTCGAGCCGCCTTGGTGGTGTACCACTTGCGCTCGATGTTGTTGGTGTGGTCGAGGAGGAAGTGCGAGAAAGGGCGGGGGAGCGAATCGCACACTTGAGTATTGAGGAGAAAAAGAAGCTTGAGCGTGAGATCGCCCTGTCTGCACTTCGCATTGCCGTGCTCCGTTCAAAGCCCGGTATGAATATCAACTTTGACCCTGAACTCTCACTTTCTTTTGAAGGCGACTCCGGCCCTTATCTTCTTTATACCCACGCACGCTGTGCATCTCTTCTTGAAAAGGGAATAGAACGAGGGTATGAACCAAAGTTCAAAGAATCACCAACGACAGAACTTGAAAGGACGCTCATGCAGTATGAGTTTGAACTTTCTTGTGCGGTGGAAACTCTCGCTCCGCAGAAACTGGTCACCTATCTCTTTGAGATTGCTCAGCTGTTTAATAGTTTCTATGGAAGCACGCAAATCATTACCGACAATAAAGAAGATTCAGAACACTATCTCGCTATCGTAAAACGTCTGAAGGCGGTACTAAAAGAAGGATTGTGGGTGCTCGGCATCTCAGCTCCCGAAAAAATGTAAAGAAAATCCCCTTGCGACGCAAGGGGATTTTTGATGAGTAGCCTCCTTTGTGGTATTCTGGATAAATATGGATGAACTCGAGAAAAAGTCTGATATCGCCAAGCGTGAAGAGGAGACCCTGGCTAAATGGCAAGAGCAGGGTATCTTTGAAAAATCCCTCGCCCAAACAAAGGGTGGGGAGGAGTTTGTTTTTTATGACGGACCGCCGTTTGCGACGGGCCTCCCACACTATGGGCATATGTTGGCGAGTGCGATAAAGGACGCCATCCCACGCTACCAGACGATGCAGGGGCGCTATGTGCGCCGTGTGTGGGGGTGGGATTGTCACGGACTGCCTATCGAGAATTTGATCGAGGGGGAACTCGGACTCGCGCATAAAAAAGATATCGAGGAATATGGCATTGGGAAATTCAATGAAGCGGCGAATGCGTCGGTGCTTCGTTATGATACCGAGTGGAAAAAAATGATACCGCGCATTGGGCGATGGGTTGATATGGAACATGCATACCGCACGATGGATGCGAACTACACCGAGTCAATCTGGTGGGCGTTCAAGACGCTTCACGACAAAGACCTCGTGTATCAAGGTTTCAAGCCGATGCACATTTGTCCTCGCTGCGAGACGACACTTTCAAACAATGAGGTCTCAGAAGGGTACAAAGACGTCACCGATATTTCGGTGACGGTAAAGTTTGCACTGGATGATGAACCAAAAACTTATCTCCTTGCGTGGACGACGACACCATGGACGTTACCAGGCAATGTTGCACTCGCCGTAAATCCCGACGAAGAGTATGCCGAAGTGACCCTGAATGATGAACGCTATATTCTTGCTGCCGCGCGGGTTGAAAAAGTTTTTGAAGGAAAAGAGCACCGTATCATAAAAACGGTGCGCGGTTCTGATATTGTTGGTCGCTCGTACAAACCTATTTTCGATTACTACGCATCACAGGGCGCACTCGTGCATCGTGAAAATGGCTGGAAGGTCTATGGTGCATCGTTTGTGACAATGGACAGCGGCACGGGTATTGTGCACATCGCACCGGCCTTTGGTGAGGATGATATGACGCTCGGAACCCGCGAGAAGCTTCCTTTTGTGCAGCATGTGGGGATGGATGGACTTATGAAACCCGAGGTGCGCGACTTTGTTGGCGTTGCGGTCAAACCAAAAGGGGACCATCAAGCAACCGACATTCTTATTATCAAACATCTTGCCGGTATTGAAGCACTTTTTTCAAAAGAAAAGATTATCCATTCATATCCACACTGTTGGCGCTGCGATACGCCGCTCTTGAACTATGCCGCTGGGTCGTGGTTTGTTCGTGCGCCAGAGCTCAAAGAAAAACTTCTTGCAGAAAATGCAAAGACCTCATGGGTGCCTGAAAATATGCGCGACGGGCGTTTTGGTAAGTGGCTCGAAAACGCGCGCGATTGGGCAATATCACGTTCACGCTATTGGGGGGCGCCGCTCCCGGTTTGGCACTGTACGTCGTGTGAAAAACGCGAGGTCATTGGCTCACGCGCAGAGCTTGCAGAAAAAACAAAAAAGTCCGGCAATAGATATCTCGTAATGCGCCACGGAGAAGCAGAAAGTAATGCACGCGGAGTCGTGAGCTCTAAGCTTGAGAGTAACGCAGAATTTTCTCTCACCGAAAAGGGTCGCGCGGGAGCAGAAGAGACAGGAAAAAAACTTGCGGGTGAACATATTGATCTCATTGTTACGTCGCCGTTCGTGCGTACGAAAGAAACCGCAGAGATTGTTGCGGCAGCTATTGGGTACGACACGCGTCAGATCGTTGTCGACGAACGTATCAAAGAGATTGATACGGGTGTGTTTGACGGCCGCTCTATTGAGGAATATCGCAGCAACTTTACATCAATCAAAGAAAAACTTACCAAGCGTCCCGAGGGCGGGGAGTGCCTCCTTGATGTAAAACGCCGGGTGATGCCGTTTCTCGAAGAGCTCGAGGCACAGTATGCAGGCAAGACAATACTCATTGTAACCCACGAGTATCCGACATGGATGCTGGTCGCGGGGACTGCAGGGGCTACGGTCGATGAGGCAGTGGCACTCAAAGAACATAGAGATGATTTCCTTGTGACGGGCGAGGTGCGTGAACTTTCTTTTGCACCGTTTCCCCATAATGCAGATTTTGAATTTGATTTACATCGACCATATATTGACCGTGTGGTTGTTTCTTGTCCGTGTGGAGGTGTGATGTCGCGCACACCATATGTATTTGATTGCTGGTTTGAATCAGGCTCGATGCCTTACGCACAGTTTCATTATCCGTTTGAAAACAAAGAGCTTTTCGAAAAGAATTTTCCTGCCGATTTCATTGCTGAAGGTGTCGACCAAACGCGTGGTTGGTTTTACAATATGCTCGTCCTCTCGGTCGGACTCTTTGATAAAGCGCCTTTCAAAAATGTCATCGTGAACGGTATGGTGCTCGCCGAGGACGGACAAAAGATGTCCAAGAAGCTCAAGAACTACCCGGACCCTATAGAAGTTTTGAATCGCTATGGTGCAGACGCGGTGCGATACTACATGCTCGCATCACCTATTGTGCATGCCGAGGATCTCGCTTTTTCTGAGCGCGGGGTTGATGAAGTGGTGAAAAAAGTCATCGTGCGGTTAATGAATGTGCTCTCCTTCTATGAGATGCACGGCGAAAATGGTGGGGTGGCGCAGGGTGAGAGCAGTAACCCGCTCGACCAATGGATCATGGCACGCCTTGCGGAGCTGGGGAACGAAATGACGCGCTCGTTTGATGTGTATGAGCTCGACCGTGCGGTAAAACCTATTGGCCTCTTTGTTGATGACCTCTCGACATGGTACATCCGCCGCTCACGCGATCGTTTCAAGTCAGACGATGTGACTGACCGCGCGTACGCTATTGCAACGACGCGTACTGTACTCCGTGAGTTTGCGAAACTTCTCGCGCCCGTAATGCCGTTCCTTGCTGAACATTTGTATAAAAAAACAGGCGGAGAAAAAGAAAGCGTACATCTCGAGGCGTGGCCCCAGTTTGCAGAGTCTGGCGGTCTTGTACTTACCGATATGTTTGAGGTTCGCCGTACCGTGTCCCTCGCTCTTGAGGCGCGCGCAAAGGCAGGTATCAAGGTTCGTCAACCACTTGCATCAATCACGGTACGCGGGGTTGTTCTCGCGCCTGCCCTAGCATCTATCATTACTGATGAGCTCAATGTAAAGAAAGTTATTTTTACAGATATCGCCGAACAAGAAATTTCTCTCGACACCGTCATTACCCCCGAACTCAAACGCGAAGGGCAGTTTCGCGATCTGGTGCGTACCGTGCAGGAGCTCCGCAAGAAAACAGGACTTACGCCGTCTGATATTGTGACTCTTGAGATTGCTACGAGTGACGAAGGGCGGGCGCTTGTTGAAGAGTTTGGCGAAGACCTCAAAAAGACATCACTCATCAAAGACATTGTGTTCAAAGATATTGAAGGTGAGCTCGTGAATATCGACGGCATCTCCTTTACGCTCGCGTTTGTAAAATAAGTCATGGCGCACCATATCTATCACACCCGCGGAATCATTCTCGGTAGTGTGCCTATTGGCGAGTCAAATCGCTTTTACAAAATATTTACCGAAGAGCTCGGTCTTGTGGGGGCATCAGCACAATCGGTGCGCAAAGAGGAGTCAAAACTGCGTTATGTGCTCCAGGACCTCTCTTTCATTAATGTCGACCTCGTGCGGGGTAAAGAGGTTTGGCGTATCACGAGTGCGGGAGAAGAAGCATCATTTCCCGCACTCAAAGGTGATACGGTGCGTTTAAAACTTTTTGCGCGTACCTGCGCCCTCCTTGCGCGACTAATTCACGGAGAGGGAAGAGAGGATGAACTTTTTAAAGACCTTCTCGGTGGGCTCAATTTTTTAGAGCATACGGCGATTCCTGCTGAGCTCACGCTTTCTTTTGAAACTTTGGCAACTTTGCGCAGTCTTGTGTGGCTGGGTTATCTCGACCCTGAGCACTACGAGCGTTTCCTTGAGCCGGGGGTCTGGACGCTCCCACTCCTTCAGGATTTTGAGACCATAAGAATAAACGCTATTCCCGAGATCAACGAAGCGCTCCATTCTTCACAACTATAGTTCTCTCTCTCTAAAAATACTGCTATACTAAAGTCATGGCAGATGATATGAAAAGCAAGATCGCTAACCTAGAGAAAGAGCTCTACGGAAAAGACTTCAAGCCACACGAGGTTGCTGATATGCTTGAACGAAAAGAGTCGAATGTTCCTTCTTCGTGGAACGCTGAGAGCGAGGCACGTGCGGCTGCGCACGAACAAGAGCGTGCGACGGCTCATCACTCTATGATAAAAAAAATTGTCTATGTGTCTCTCGGTTTTTTTGTATTTGCGGCAGCGGTTGCTGCGGTTGTGTGGTGGCGTGGCTCAAACATTATTTCCGGTGAGAATATAAAAATCGAGACCGTGGCCCCGCTTGCTGTTGCGGGAGGGGAACCTTTTGAGACAGAGATCTCTATTACGAACGGAAACAAGGTTGCCATAGAGGAAGCAACACTTTTTATTGAATATCCAGCAGGGTTTTATACCGCACCTGATAAGGTCGAGCTCCCTCGTATTTCAAAAGAGCTTGGGGCAATTGCTCCTGGGCAGTCGGTGAGCGAGAATATTCAGACGATTTTATACGGCGAAGAAAACGCACAAAAAGAAGTGAATATTGTTCTGGAGTATCGAATGGCGGGTTCTAATGCAACCCTTAAAAAGGGGGCAACATACACTCTGCGTGTCGCATCCTCTCCCGTAAATATGAAACTCGATGTCATAAAGGAATTATCCTCAGGGCAAGAGATTGAGCTTTTGGTTTCTATTGAGTCAAACAGTAAAGACCCACTCGATGCGCTACTTCTCGAGGTGTCATATCCATTTGGCTTTACTTTCCAGGGTGCGGACGTTCCTCCGACGCAGGGGGACAATGTTTGGAATATTGGTACGCTTACTCCTCAAGAAGAACGCATTATAAAGATCCGCGGGGTCATTGAAGGACAAGAAAACGAAGAAAAAGTGGTAAGAGTTTTGATTGGTACACCTGATAAAAAAGATGAGCGACGTGTAGGGGTGGCATACAATTTGATTACCGAGACGCTCACCCTCACTAAACCGTTTGTTGCTCTTGATATTGCAATAAATGGCGATCATGACAATGAGTACGCAGTACCGCTCGGTCGAGGAGTGCGGGTAGACGTTGGATGGCGGAGTAATAACCCCACTCCCGTAACA
>MHUY01000001.1:11022-16854 GCA_001825115.1 Candidatus Yonathbacteria bacterium RIFOXYC2_FULL_47_9
TAATCGAAGTTACCCTCAAGGGTGAGGCACTTAATAGATACTCAGTATACGCCGATAGTAAAGGCTTCTTTCGGTCGATCGACAATACAATCGTGTGGGACAAAGTGGCAAACCACGGATTGGAAACTATTAATTATGGAGATCGCGGGACAGTAGGTTTTAGTTTTGCACCTATCCCTCTCAATGTTAATACTACACGCATGATTAAGAATCCACAGATTACTTTTGAAGTACGTGTGCGGGCACGCACCACAAAAACAGGGTTACCAGAAACGATCTCCACGTTTGCTTCTCGTAAGGTGAAGTTTGAAACTGACTTACGCCTTGCTGTACAGGCACTCTATTATGCAGGTCCTTTCAAAAACACAGGAGATCTTCCTCCTCGAACCGATGCGGAGACTACGTATACGATCAAATGGATTGTACGCAATGCTTCGAATAATGTTTCTAATACGGTAGTAAAAACAACATTGCCAATTTATGTAAAGTGGACAGGTAATATTTCGCCACAAGGAGAGGACATCTCGTGGAATGCATCAGATTCTGAGGTTTCTTGGGTGGTTGGACGTATTCCTGCAGGGGGAGTGCGTGAATCAGCCTTCCAGGTATCGTTTCTTCCAAGCTTGAGTCAGCTTAGAAAAGTCCCAGCTCTTACGGGGGAAAGTATTCTTACGGCTGTTGATGACTTCACTAAGACAGATTTGGGTGATCAAAAAAGTGCAGTAACGACCAACCTCACTTCCGATCCTCAGTTTAGCCAAAATCAAGCAGCTGTGATACAGTAGATTTTATGACAGAAAAGAAGGTTTATCCTCCTGAAATGATGGAAAAGCTCATCTCGCTTGCCAAGCGCCGTGGCTTTATTTATCAAGGCTCCGAGATATACGGTGGCCTCGCAGGTACGTATGACTACGGACCTCTCGGTATTGCACTCAAAAATAACCTTAAGAATCTTTGGTGGCGCATGTTTGTGGATGGTCGCGATGACATGTATGGCATGGATGCGGCGATCCTTATGAACGGTCGCGTATGGGAAACAACGGGGCATGTTGCGGGATTTGCAGACCCCCTTGTTGAATGTACCAAGTGTAATCGACGTTTCCGTGCTGACCACTTAGAAGACAAAACAAAATGTCCCGATTGTGGCGGTGCACTTGGCCCTGAGCGCCAGTTCAACATGATGCTCTCAACACGCGTGGGGGCAATGGAGGATTCTTCGGCAATATCATACCTTCGTCCTGAGACGGCACAGGGAATGTTCGTTAATTTTAAAAATGTCGTTGATTCATTTCATCCAAAACTCCCCTTTGGGCTGGGGCAAATCGGTAAAGCGTTTCGCAATGAGATTACTCCGCGTGACTTTATCTTTCGCCTTCGCGAGCTTGAACAAATGGAGATTGAATATTTTGTGCGCGAGGATGACTGGCAGCGCGCATTTGAGGAGTGGCGTGTCGCCATGGGCGCATGGCTCGACCTTATTGGTATCGACCGTGCACGTACACATGAAGTAGATATTGCCCCCGAAGATCTTGCGCATTATTCAAAGCGTACGATTGATTTCGAGTTTGATTATCCGTTTGGACAAAAGGAACTCTATGGCCTCGCGTACCGCACCGACTTTGACCTCAGTCGTCATAGCGAGGCAAGCAAGGTAGACCTCTCGTACTACGACGAGGCAACAGGGGAGCGTACAGTGCCCCATGTCATCGAGCCGTCGTTTGGCGTCGACCGCACCCTTCTTGCAGTACTTCTTTCGGCGTACACCGAGGACGAGATGGGTGGAGAGACACGCGCATACTTGAAGTTCCATCCTCGTGTTGCACCCATCAAGGCTGCGGTCTCACCCCTTTTAAAAAACAAGCCCGAGCTCGTAGAAAAAGCGCGTACAATATACAAGGCACTCAAGGCTGAAATTCCACAGATTATTTGGGACGACAACGGCAACATCGGCAAACGCTATCGACGTCAGGACGAGATTGGTACGCCATTTTGTGTCGTTATCGACTTTGACACCCTGGGCGAGAATCCTGAGCTCCTCGATACGGTTACGGTGCGCGATCGCGATACGGGTACCCAGCAACGTCTCCCAATTCCCGAACTGATCAGTTTTATTAAAAAAGAAATTCAATAGATTTGAAAGAAGACTCGAAAAATCGAGTCTTCTTTCTTTTTGACACACCTGATAAAAAACGTTAAGGTGGGAGAGGGTTATTTTTAAGGAGAATGAGATGGACATTTCTTTGGCACAAGGGCTTCCGTTTGCTATGTTGCAGCCGGGAATGCCTCTCCGTATCGAAGTAAAAAATGCGATTTATGTTGAGTCGCTGAATCTTCGAAATTACCACACTGTCCTTGCACGTCTTGAGCTTGGTATGAAGATATCGTGGATACTCGATGGTTATTGGGGCAAGGACGAACACGGTTATATTCGTCGCTTCGCACCTTTAAGTGATGGACAAAAACTCGTACAGGGTGACACACCTATCGATGTTTCTATCGATTTGCGTGAAATGAAATTTGACGAAGTGTGTAATCTGCACCAGATGTTGGTGGATTTCCGACGGTCGCCAAGACAGTACGTGTTACTTTAAACGGCTCATTTTTGGGCCGTTTTTCTTTTGCCGACTTCTTGTGCTACAGTAACGAGATGAAATTCAAGAAAAAAGTATTACCGAATGGGCTCCGTATGGTTACCGTGCCGATGGCGGATAATCCTACAGTGACGGTGCTTGTACTTGTTGAAACAGGGTCAAAATATGAGACCAAGGCAAAAAACGGCCTTTCTCATTTTCTCGAGCATATGTGTTTTAAAGGGACAACCAACCGTCCTAATACGAGTGACCTCTCCAAAGAGCTTGATGGGCTAGGTTGTGAATACAATGCATTTACCGGGCAGGAATACACTGGCTATTACGCAAAGGGCAAAGCGGCGGATTTTCCAAAACTTCTTGATGTTATCGCCGACCTCTACTTGAACCCACTTTTTAAAGATGATGAAATTGAAAAAGAAAAAGGGGTCATCGTAGATGAGATCAATATGTATGACGACCTCCCTATGCGCAAGGTGCACGAGGTGTGGATGAGTCTGTTGTATGGGGATCAGCCTGCTGGGTGGCCTATTGCAGGGGAGCGTGAGGTCGTGCGTGGTATGACCCGCAAGGATTTCCTCGCATACCGCAAAGCACACTACATTGCTCCAGCAACGACCGTTGTGGTGACGGGTAACGTTGATGCAGTACAAGCATTCAAAGATATTGCCAAAAAATTCAAAGGGGTCGCCGAAGGGAAAAAGGGCGGTAAGAAAAAAACGAGCGACAAGCAGGTGACCCCCGCAGTATCTGCTGTCCATAAAGAGACTGACCAAACACACTTCATTCTTGGCGTGCGAACATTTCCGATCTACGATGAGCGAAATCCCGTACTCTCGGTCCTTGGTGCCGTGCTTGGAAGTGGCATGTCTTCAAGACTCTTTCGTAAACTTCGCGATGAAATGGGGGTAGGGTACTATGTGAGTGCTAGGAATACGGCGTTTACTGACCATGGTCATTTCTCAGTTTCAGCAGGGGTTGCCAATGCGCGCATGGAGGAGGTTCTCCGTGCGGTCCTTGCAGAATTCGAGCTGCTCAAGAGTGACCTCGTGTCGGATGAAGAACTCACCAAAGTTAAAGAGCATCTCGTGGGAATGATGTATCTCGGACTAGAATCATCGGATGACCTTGCGGAATATTATGGTATGCAAGAGATTTTGCGTCGCGACATACGCACTCCTAAAGAAAAAGAGCGCCTCATTCGCGCGGTAACTGCCGAGGATATTCGTACTATGGCGCGTAAGATATTTGTAGAAAAGAATTTGAACCTCGCGCTTATTGGTCCTGCTAAAAATGGAGAGGAGTTCAAGAAGGTTTTGAAACTCAATTAGTTTTATAAACTACAAAACAGGGCGAGCAGTCTCGCTAAAATCGCTAAAATCGTGTAACATACCCATATATGCCGAACCGCGAAAAAGACACGATTATTTCAATCAGCGCAGGGACAATAGTTAAAACACTTGCTATCCTCTTGGGTTTTTGGGTTCTCTATATGTTGCGCGATCTCGTGCTCGTCATTCTGACTGCGGTCGTCCTTGCTTCCTCGATTGAGCCAGCGGTTAAGCTTCTGGGTAAATATCGCATCCACCGTATCCCCGCAGTGCTTGGTGTGTATGTTGCCTTGGCCGGCCTCTTTGCAGGACTTTTTTATGCCTTCGTGCCTTCACTCTTGGGAGAATTGTATGATTTTTCAGACAGACTTCCTGGTGTTGCGCAGCAGCTTGTTCCTCCCGTTTTAGTGGGGGGTGACGGAGCGATGAAGGGTGGAGAGCTCCTCCTTGCTCAGTTCTCTTCAGGAGCGCCCGTGAGTGATCTTTTTGTAACGCTCAGCAGTCTCTCAGGCGCCTCAAAGGGGTTTGCGACGACCGCAGGTTCGGTTTTTGGCGGTCTCTTTAGTTTTGTGCTTATTGTTGTCCTTTCATTTTATTTTGCGATGCAAGAACGTGGTATTGAAAATTTTTTGAAAATCGTTATTCCTTTTGGTAAAGAAGCGTATGCTATCAATCTCTGGGAGCGCTCAAAGGCAAAGATCGGCAAATGGATGCAAGGCCAGATTCTTCTTGGGGTCCTTATTTTTATTTTGGTGTATTTAGGCCTTACGATTTTTGGCATTCCTTATGCACTCCTCCTGGCACTTCTTGCAGGAACACTCGAGATCATTCCGGTGTTTGGACCAATCATTGCAGCGATTCCCGCAGTCGCACTCGCTTTTTCGGCGGGAGGAACGAGTCTCGCATTGATTATTACAGGGTTCTATCTTTTAGTACAACAGTTTGAGAGCAACCTTATTTATCCACTTGTGGTGCGTAAAATCGTTGGCGTGCCACCAATCCTTGTTATTCTTGCGCTCATCATTGGTGCCGAGCTTGCAGGGTTTTTGGGTATTCTCATTTCAATCCCTGTTGCGGCGGCGGTAATGGAGCTTGTTGACGACATTGAAAAAAGTAAGGGTCTTACCTCATAGTAGGTATATTACCTACCCACACACACTTTTATGGACGAAAAGAAATTTTACCTCACGATCCCGATTTTTTATGCGAACGCAGAGTTGCATCTAGGGCACACCTATACCATGATGCTCGCGGACATCATCGCGCGTTATCATCGCGGAATAGGGGACAATACTTTTTTTCTTGCCGGTTCTGACGAGCATGGAGAAAAGATTGTGCGCGCCGCACAAAAAGAAGGTCTTGGTCCGCAAGCGTTTGTGAATAACAATGTTGCAAAGACGCAGGAGCTTATGAAAAAAATGGTGATCTCAAACGATGCATTTGTTCGTACCTCAGATCATGAGGTGCATTGGCCGGGGGCACAAAAGATGTGGCGCGCCCTCGAGGAGACAGGGGATATATACAAAGGCACCTACGAGGGGCTCTACTGTGTTGGGTGTGAAGCGTTCATTACCGAAAAGGAGCTTGTGGACGGCAAGTGTCCACATCATGATACGATCCCTGACCACATCAAAGAAGAAAATTATTTTTTTAAACTTTCAAAATACGCAGGAGAGCTCAAACGTCTCCTGGAAAGTGGCGAACTAAAAATCACTCCTCAAACACGCGCAAACGAAATGATTGCCTTGTTTGGAAAAGAGGGTGGCGAGCAGACGCTTGCTGATGTGAGTATTTCGCGCCCCGAAGGAGCTATTCCTTGGGGGATTCCCGTGCCCAACGATCCGGGACAGCTTATGTACGTATGGTGTGATGCACTCTCAAACTATATTTCTGCACTTGGGTATGGGCGCCTG
>MHUY01000001.1:16864-24110 GCA_001825115.1 Candidatus Yonathbacteria bacterium RIFOXYC2_FULL_47_9
GACGAATCACTCTTCAGTACATTCTGGCCTGCCGATGTGCAAGTGCTTGGTAAGGATATCGTGCGATTTCATGCACTTCTCTGGCCAGCAATGTTGCTCTCTGTAAAACTCCCGCTCCCTAAGGAGCTTCTTGTGCACGGCTTTGTTACTTCGGGTGGCAAAAAAATGTCAAAGTCGCTTGGTAATGTACTTAAGCCGCATGACTTTATTGATGAGTATGGCGTGGACGCGCTCAGGTACTATCTTTCGCGCGAAGTAACGCCAACCGAAGATTGGGATCTCACACTCGAAAAATTCAAAGAAGCGTATAATGCAAATCTTGCTAATGGTCTCGGCAACCTTGTTTCAAGGACCCTTAAGATGGCGGAGCAGTACTTTGGTGGACAGGTAACGGGAAGCATTGCCAGCGCACTTCCTGTGCACGCCCGTATTGCAGAAGTGACCGTGTTGGGTGATCTTGCGGGGCTCACTATTCCATACCTTATTACGAACGACATCCTCCCGCGCTATCATGCGCATATGCGCGCGTACGAGGTCAACAAGGCCGCAGATGTAGTTTGGGAGCTTATAGGGTATCTCGATCAGTATATCGCTGACTATGAGCCGTTCAAGTTGGTAAAAACAGACAAAGATGCCGCTGAAAAGATTATTTGGAGTGTGATGTACGGCATTGCCGACATTGCAGAAATGATCACACCATTCTTGCCGGACACAGCTACAAAGATCAAATCTCTCCTTGGCGCCTCCGAAGG
Source organism: Candidatus Yonathbacteria bacterium RIFOXYC2_FULL_47_9 (assembly GCA_001825115.1). GTDB lineage: Bacteria > Patescibacteriota > Minisyncoccia > Phycocordibacterales > UBA1550 > UBA1550. Next base: position 17,617 of record MHUY01000001.1, read on the forward strand.
AGGAGGGGAGCGTGTATTCGCTTCACACCTTCCTTCAGAACCTCTTTTTATGCGCAAAGAATAAAGAATATAGAAGTCATCTCAACTTATTTGGAGTAAGTTGAGATTTCCTGTATGCTTATAATATAATAAGCGATTTATTTTGAGATGACTTCTATACTATGACACCAAGATTTTTTGATATCCATGCTCATGTGTGGGATCCAGCATTCAACGAAGACCGTAACGCCGTAATTGCACGCATGCAAGAAAAAGGAGTAGCGTCTATTATGATAGGGACCGACTTCAAGAGCTCACAGGACTCAGCAATGATGGCCTCATTCACGGACGAAGGAATCTTTGCTTCTATTGGTGTACACCCCATCGATGATATTGAGGCGCGTTTTCTCGTGCCTCTTTTTGATCAACTAACGGAAGGTAAGCGCGTGGTCGCGGTCGGGGAGTGCGGCCTTGATTACTCACGTTTGGACGAAGTTTCTGATGTTGTTTTAGAAAAAGAGCGCCAGCGCAAACTTTTTGAGATGCAGATTGATTTTGCGCTTGCACATAATCTCCCCCTTATGCTTCACGTTCGTGATAGCGATAAAGCGCTTGCTGATGCGCATCACGATATTTTGGCAATATTAAGAGAAAAGAAAAAGGAAGCGGGCGAGAACCTTCGAGGGAATGTGCACTTTTTTTCACAAACATTTGCTATTGCACGCGAGTACCTTGTTCTTGGTTTTACCATATCTTTTACCGGAGTAATCACGTTCAGTCGTGAGTACGACGAGGTGATTCGTCTGACACCACTTGATAGTATTATGACTGAACCAGACTCGCCATATGTTGCGCCAGCGCCGTACCGCGGAAACCGTAACGAGCCTGTTTATGTCGAAGAAGTCGTAAAAAAACTTGCCGAGATTCGCGGTGAAGACTTCGAAACCGTCCGCGCCGCCACCGTTCAGAACGCCCTGCGAGTATTCAATATTGTCGTGTAAGTCTGAGTTTTCACCTTGGAGTGAGCCGTTCTGTTTTTTGGTGCCTTGCGCAGCGCGGCGGCGCGAGCGGAGCAATTTTTCAGCAGAAAAATATGCGTGCAGCAGAAAATAGAATGGCGAACGTACTTTTTGACTTTCCCCCTTTTGTCTGGTAGGATACACGGGTTATTAGGTTAACGGGGGAAACCCCACCGAACCTGGTTTGAAAATAATTGTGTAACGAGTTTTGCGAAATCCGTCGCGAAAACCGAGAGATGAGAGGAGTCGTGCCGGGGCACGGCGACGAGCAGCTCGATGGTTTGCAGCAGGATTTTGCAAGACGCAGTAGCAATTATTCTCAAACTAGGTTCATAATTGAAATATGGATCATAATGAACACACGGAGCCTCGCGTTTACGAGCTAGGCTACCATCTTGTTCCGACCCTTGCTGAGGAGCAAATCCCCGCAGCGTCGGGAGCCGTGCGTGGCATGATCGAGCGGATCTCCAAGGATATCATTGCCGAGGAGCTTCCGGTCTTCATTGACCTCGCCTATCAGATCGTGAAAACGGTCGAGCACAAGAACAAGCGTTTCGACGACGCATACTTTGGATGGATCAAATTTGAGGCATCACCAGAGAGCATCGCTGCTCTCGAGGAGGAGCTCAAAAAGGACGACAATGTTCTTCGTTACCTCGTTGTTAAGACACTTCGCGAAGAGACATTTCTTTCTAAGAAATTCCCTTCATCAAACGCAAAAGCACGCGAAACAGAAATGCCTGCTGAAGCAGTAGAAGAAGAGGTCGCTGAATCAGCTGAATCAGCAGATTCACGTCCGGACGCTATTGCAGCAGAAGAAGCGCCAGCAACACCAGCTGCCTCAGAGGATGCACTAGACAAAGCTATTGAAGAATTGGTAGCATAAGGCTACGTAATTACCAGATAATTCTTCTTCACTATGTACTTAAACAAAGCGATCGTTTACGGAAACCTTACCCGCGACCCAGAACTTAAAGCTCTTCCGTCGGGTATTAAAGTTACGAGTTTCAGTCTTGCGACCAACCGCGTCTGGAAAGACAAGGCAGGTGCAAAGCAGGAGAGTGTGGATTATCACAACATTGTATTGTTCAGCAAGCTTGCCGAGCTCGCTGCTCAGTATCTTAAAAAGGGATCCTCGGTGCTCATTGAGGGCCGTATGCAGACCCGCAGTTGGGATGATGCAACTGGCAAGAAATATCGCATGGAGATTATTGCAGATAGTATGCAGTTTGGTCCCCGCGCAGCTGGTGGCCCCGCAGAAGGAGGCTATAGCGCACCAAGTGCCGCAAGCTCTTCAAAAGCTACCTCAGCACCATCTCCCGAGCTCGAAACGATCGAATACCCCGAAGAAGACATTAACCCGGATGACATTCCGTTCTAAACTATGAAAATTACTAAACAACAGTGTTTCTTTTCAGCGAACAACGTAAAGTTGATTGACTACAAGGATACCGAGATCTTGAAAAAGTACTTGAATCCACACGCACGTATGATTGCCGGTAAACGTACTGGTATCTGCGCAAAGCATCAGCGCCAGCTCGCGCAAGCCGTCAAACGCGCCCGCTTCATGGCCATCTTGCCGTTCGTAGCTCGTTAAAGAGAGTACAAAAAAACACCGCCAATTGGCGGTGTTTTTTTTGTTGTTGAGCCAAAACTACTTTTTGTCCACACGCTCAGCATAATCACCAGTCTCCGTGTTCACGCGAATGAGATCGCCTTCGTTGATGAACATTGGGGTATGGATAGTCGCGCCGGTTTCAAGGGTGACTTGCTTTGAGCCACCCGAGATCGTGTTGCCACGGACCGCAGGAGGAGCTTCTTTTACGAGGAGTTCAACCTTGATAGGGAGACGGATGCCGATTATCTCGTCATCAAACACCATAGCACTAACGAGGGTGTCGGCCTTGAGGAATCCTTCCTTGCCTGCAAGGAGAGATGTTTTGAGTGCGTAACGTTCCGCAGGCTTTTTAGGGTTGCAGAACCATGACTCACCCTTACCTGTGTAAAGGTATTTAATCTCCCGGGTCTCGATGTCAGCCTCTTCAGCCTTGTCTGACTGCTGGAACGTTTGCTCGACAACACGACCACTGATGAGGTGTCTCAGCTTGGTTTGGTTGGTTGGGCGACGTTTCTGCTTCTGGGCTACGTGCGAGGAAAGGACCTCGTACGGCTCGCTATTAAGCACAATGCACTTTCCTGGTTTAATCTCGTTGTAATCTATCATTGCCATAATATGTTGTATTCTACGGATTTTTCACAAAAAGTAAAACCCTGATTAATTTTTTCTGAGAGCGAGGATTAGATACTTTCTGTCTCTTTGAGCTTGTGACGAATCTCCTTGAGGAGGGAAGCGCGTATCGCTTTGTTCTCCTTTTCTGCGAGGAAGGTACATGCAGAATCATACCCGCGACCAATCTTTACGTCGCCGTAAGCATATGAAGATCCTGACTTTTGAAGAATCTCAAACTTTTCACCGAGGCCAAGGATCTCACCTTCTTGTGAAATGCCCTTGTTGTAAAGCAGGTCGAACTCGGCTTGTTTGAAAGGTGCCGCCACTTTGTTCTTTACGACCTTGACCTTGATGCGGCCGCCGATGACATCCTCTCCTTTTTTGATCTGTGCGGTGCGACGAATATCGATACGAACCGAAGTGTAGAACTTGAGTGCCTTACCACCAGGGGTAGTTTCAGGATTGCCAAACATTACGCCAATCTGCATACGGATCTGGTTAATGAAAATGACAATGGTCTTTGAGTTGGCAACAATTGCGGTAAGCTTGCGGAGCGCTTGTGACATGAGGCGCGCCTGCTTGCCCACATGGTGTGCACCCATATCTCCCTCAATCTCATCTTTAGGGGTGAGGGCTGCGACTGAGTCGATGACAATGACATCGAGCTTTCCTGAGCGTACGAGACTCTCCACGATTTCGAGTGCTTGTTCGCCGGTATCGGGCTGCGAAATGAGGAGTTCGTCGATGTTGACGCCTAGTTTCTTTGCATAGTCAGGATCCATAGCGTGTTCAGCATCAACAAAGGCGCAAATACCACCCATTTTCTGAGCCTCTGCGATAACATGGAGAGTGAGGGTCGTTTTGCCTGATGACTCAGGTCCAAATATCTCAACGATACGTCCGCGAGGAAGACCGCCAACACCAAGTGCGTAATCAAGACCGATTGAGCCAGTAGAAATAGCATCAACGCCAACCTTTGGTTTGTCGCCAAGTTTCATGATCGCTCCTTCACCAAATTTTGCCTGAATAGCCTTGATCGTATCCGCGATGTTTGCACCGTGTGTCTTAGCTTCTTTTTCTACTTTCTTTTTTACTGCCATGGTTTAGTTCTTAAAGTTTATAAAGTTCTTAAAGTCGATGTACCCGTGCTTGTTGCCTGTGTTGTTGTCCCCATTCTATATTCTAAATTCGATATTCCAGATTCTGTTAGCGTCATCTCGATTGTTTTTTCTACCGTACGCCCATAGCGATCCGCTGCAGCAACCTTCATTATATTATACCCGGGGGCGAGGAGCAAAGATTCACTAAAGTTCCCCGCGAGGTCAGGGGAGGTAGTGGCACCGTTCAGGGTAAGGGTGCTCGTATGGATAGTTCGGCCAGCAACGGTAATCCATGCGGTGGTGGTCGATAGTCCGCTTTGGGGTGTGGTAATCACGATACGTGGCCCACGCACATACCCTTCAAGGGCAAAATATGAATACCCAACCACAATGGCGATCCCCATCCCGATAAGCACTCGTTTAATGATTGTCCTGCCGTCCATATTACTATTACTCCGACGTCTCCGTTCCCGCCTTTTCTAGCACCTCGCGCGGTTTTGCGCCGTCGCCAGGGCCGATAACACTGCGATCCTCGAGCATGTCGATCAGGCGTGCTGCACGCGCGTAGCCGACCTTGAGGCGCCTCTGGAGGTATGAAGTCGATGCTTTACCTGCCTCTATGACGATCATGCGTGCGTCCTCATAGAGATCGTCATCGTCATTGCCCTCGTCTTCGTCAAAAGAAGAGCTAAACACCGAGTCGCGCTCATTACTGATGCTTCCCTGCGAAAAGTTAATCTCATCAGGTAGTTTGTCGGTAGCGAGCCCTACAAGGTATTTCACGACTTCTTTTACTTCCGTCTCCGACATAAAGGCAGACTGAATACGGGTCGGCTTGGACATTTCGCCTGACATGTAGAGCATATCTCCAGCACCGAGAAGTTTTTCTGCGCCTGAGGCGTCGAGAATGGTGCGCGAGTCGATCTGCGATGCCACCTGGAGAGCAACACGCGCAGGGACATTCGCCTTAATGAGGCCTGTGATGACATTTACGGACGGACGCTGAGTCGAGAGGATGAGGTGGATACCCACTGCGCGGCTCATCTGGGCGAGGCGTACAATGGCACTCTCAAGCTCGCGTGGATAGGTCTGCATAATATCAGCGAGTTCGTCCAAGATAATGACGATGTACGGCATCTTTTCGGGGAGCGCTGCTTCTTCCGAGGACTCACCCTTAGCTTTCTTTTTCTCCGCCGCCTTGTATGCCGGCTCAACGATGTTTTTGTGATAGGAGGAAATGTCGCGCACTGCTTCTGCTTCGAGGATGTTGTATCTTCGATCCATTTCTTTCGCCGCCCACTTGAGGGCAAGGATGGCTTTCTTGGCATCGGTAATGACCGGCGTGAGGAGGTGGGGGATCTTGTTGTAGAGGGTGAGTTCAACACGCTTTGGGTCGATCATAATGAAGCGCATATTCTCAGGGGAGTTGCGGTAGAGGAGCGAGTTCACGATCGCGTGGATGGTTACCGATTTACCCGAGCCGGTGGCACCTGCAATGAGGACGTGAGGCATCTTGGCGAGGTCCGCAAAATAGAGTTTACCCGAGACACCGCGACCGAGGCCGAGGAGGAGCGGCTTGGGAGACTGCTGATATTCATCCGATGAAAAGAGAGTCTTGAGTCCGACGACTGTCTTGGTTGCATTAGGGACTTCGATACCCACGAGCGACTGTCCGGGGATGGGAGCTTCGATACGGAGAGGGTGTGCCGCGAGTGCGTACGAGAGTTCGTTTTGCAGTCCGACGATACGCGAAAGTTTGACCCCTTCGGCGGGCTTGAGGGCATAGCGCGTGACCGATGGTCCGATGGACACCTCGTCCATCTCAACGGTGATACCGTATTGCGCGAGGGTGCGTTTGATGATGCTTGCGTTCGCCTTAATATCGCCGACGCCAGGCTTGCCGCGGTCACCTTCGAGGATCGAAAGTGGGGGAGGAGTGTACGCGGTATTCATCGCTTGAATGAGATGTATTCCCGACTCGTCATCTTTCTTTCCGAGGTCTTTTACTTTAGCGATTGCGGCGGCAAGTTTCGGTTGTTTGATTTCTTCAGATCCAACTTTTTGCGTCTCTTCTTTTACTTCTTTTGGAAGGCCTTTGATCTCCATTTCCTCTTCTTCATCCTCAACCTCTTCTTCAACATCACCTTCTTTTTTTCTCCAGAATAG
>MHUY01000001.1:24121-24214 GCA_001825115.1 Candidatus Yonathbacteria bacterium RIFOXYC2_FULL_47_9
CTATCCAACCGTCCTATTTGTTTTACCATCTGCCGATCGATCGGATCACCATTTCCCGCAACGGATATCGCAAAATCGATTGGGAAAGCTTTC
>MHUY01000001.1:24398-24495 GCA_001825115.1 Candidatus Yonathbacteria bacterium RIFOXYC2_FULL_47_9
TGACAGAAGCGATTCCGGCTTCATACAATCGTCTGGCAAGCAGCCAAAGACTATCATTGCTTTCAACGATCAGCTCAGAGTTTCCATCCCTGTCGGT
>MHUY01000002.1:0-12744 GCA_001825115.1 Candidatus Yonathbacteria bacterium RIFOXYC2_FULL_47_9
TATCGATCGCAATAACATTCAGATCGATGGCTTTACAGAAAACATAATGCCCCTCGAGCCACTCGCGCTCAAATGGGCTGCATTCGGCTGGCATGTGCTTGAGATCGATGGGCACAACATGGAAGCAATTGTCGATGCCGTCAATCAGGCGCGCGCCATTTTTGAAAAGCCATCGGTCATCATTGCGCACACGATCCCCGGCAAGAATGTTGATATGTTTGAGTTTGACTACAAGTGGCACGGCAACCCACCCAACAAAGAACAGGGAGAAAAGGCTCTTGCTGAACTCCGCACGCTTGGTGGAAAAATAACAGGTGAACATGAATAATATGACCATACCACTTAACCCAAAACTTTTTGATGCAGATGTAGAGCAGGCACCTATTCGCCAAGGGTTTGGCGAAGGATTGCTTGAGGCAGGGCGTGCAGACGAGCGCGTGGTTGCAATGTGTTGCGACCTCACTGAGTCAACCAAGATGGATGCGTTTGCCAAGGAGTTCCCCAAACGATTTTTTGAAATGGGTATTATGGAGCAGTCGTCAGCATCGGTTGCATCAGGTATGGCAGCGATGGGCAAGGTACCATTTGTTTCTTCGTATGCGATGTTTAGCCCCGGTCGCAATTGGGAGCAGATTCGTACGACTATTTGTTATAACGATCGCCCAGTAAAAATAGCAGGCTCACATGCAGGAGTGTCGGTAGGCCCCGACGGTGGTACACACCAGGCTGTCGAGGATATTGCTCTTACGCGGGTAATTCCGCGTATGGTAGTCATTACGCCGTGCGACAGTATCGAGGCAAAAAAGGCGACCCTCGCGATGGCAAAGACGAACTCACCAACCTACATTCGTCTTGCACGCGAAAAGACGCCCATTATCACAACGGCAGACACACCATTTGAGATTGGTAAGGCACAGATTTTTTACCGCCCCGAGGGTGTGCAGGTAAAAGTCGGCATCATTGCATGTGGGTCGCTTGTCTACAATGCCATCCTGGCGGCGCGTGATCTCGCGGGCGAGGGGGTAGGGGCGATAGTAATGAACATCGGCACCGTAAAGCCGCTCGATCGCGAGGCGGTCATCGCACTCGCAAAAGAGTGTGGGACCATTGTGACGGTTGAAGAGCATCAGGTTGCGGGGGGTATGGGTAGCGCGGTCGCAGAGGTGCTTGCGTCCGAACATCCCACACGAATGAAGTTCGTCGGCGTACAAGATCAGTTTGGTCAGTCGGGTAATCCCCTTGAACTCATCGAGCACTATGGAATGGGAGTATCACATATCAAAGAAGCGGTGCGAAGCCTAATCTCATAGGCACGACCACTGTTTGAATGTTGGAACTTATTGTTTGTTCTCTAGGCAATAGTCGAGTATTTTTCCTGCGACATCACGCGGAATACCGGTCGTGGGGTAGTGGTGCATGTCGATATAAGGGAGACTGTTTATTTCGAGCGTTATACAAGGCTCCTGAAGATATGACCGCGATATATCGCGGCTGATAACATCGATACCGATTACGGGAATCCTGCAAAGGTCGTATATTTTTTTGAAGAGAGTCAGATTGTCGGGATGGACAACATCAGTAACGTCGTGAATATCCGCCCCACACGAAAGAATAATCTTGTTGTGTAAATACACTTTTTTGTTAACCGGAAGCGTTTCGTCAAGTGCTACACCTTGTTCTGCGAGCAGTATTTCCGCTTTGTTTCCGAATTGTATCTTGTGAAGGGTAAAATTTTTCTGATGGGGATCACCGCGAAGTGGGTCTTGGTTTTTTGTATGAATAAGGTCGTTGATCGTGCTAATTCCGTCACCAATGACGTTTGGTGCTTCACGCTTGCATACTCCGACCACTTCGCCGTCTACCACGGTGGCTCGATAAATGTATCCTGGAATGAATTTTTCGACGATGAACTCATTGCTGATCATTCGTGCAACCTGTACTGCTTCAGTTAAACCTTCTTTTGTGTTGATATTGCACGTTGTGTGTCTACTGAGCGAGCCGGTTCGTGGTTTTACCACAACAGGAAATTCTATTTTCCTTACGCACGAGAGTGCTTCTTGATAATTTTTACAGACTGATCCTTGTGCAACAGGGATACTATTTTCATCGAGAAGCACTTTTATTTTTTCTTTATCATTAAGGTCAACGAGATACGCTCTTTCTAGGGTGGCGTGAGGGAGGTCATCAAAAAATCTTTTAACGCCGTTAATCTCTAGAGAAAAAATTCCAACATGACTTCTTCCAAAAACCTTAAGTGTTTTTATGGAGATACCGCGTTTTCGTGCTTCGCGAATAATGACAAGGGATCGGTTGCGGACACTCTCGTCCGAATCATTCACTCTGACTTCTTGAAAGATACGAAGGGCTAGAAGAGTATTGATGAGACTATAGGTTATTGCTTTGTTAATGCTTTGTGGTAGTTGGGGTATTTTATTGGCAAGTCCGACAGGTATCAAAAATGATGTGAGTATTGAAAATATGCCCCCAATCCTTTCAGGAATATGTGCTGAATCGGTTATGTAGGGGTCACAGTGAGGGCAGGGGTTTTTACTCATGGTAGGCGTGTTTGGCAAGATTCTTTAATACTAGCAGGTAACAATGCAAATAAAAAACGCGGAGGAAATAGTCCTCCGCGTTAAAGCAGGTTATAATGCATTGTCGGTCGCATCATTACTTGCTGTTTCGCTCGTCGCGACTCTTTCGAAAGCCACAGTCGTAATCTTTGTTGTCCTTAATCTTGTCGTCAGAATTTGGACTTATGAGCCAGTCAAGAACACCTTGATCGTGCGGCTTTTTATAAGATCCATCAGGTTTACTGCCGTCATTCTCTCCATCTTTATGATGGTCATGGTGCTTGCAACTCATGGTACACCTCCGCGTATAAAAGTGCAAAATCGTACTGTTCTCATAATAACACATATTATAAAATTATGCAAGGTGAAAACAAAAAACGGCGAAGGATGAAAATCCTTCGCCGTTAACCTTTAAACAAGGTGCTATTTGATGCGTGCTTCTTGCAAACCATTCTTCCGGCGAACTGCGTAGCCGATGACCAGGAGGCCGGAGGCGAGGAGCCAAAATGCTTTGGGTTCCGGGACGACGGCGACGTTTTGGCCGGCACGAATAATGAGACCCTCGTCGGTGAATCCTCCCGGACCGGTGAACTTGACGACGTACATCGTGTTGGACCAGTCGAAAGTATCGACATATCCGCAGCCACTACCACCACCACCAAACATCGTGGGGCAGTCTGTCGTTGACATGATGTCCCACACGTACGTGTTGATTTCTGCAAGCAGGAGAGGAGGATTAGGAAGCCCTTCTGCCCACCCCCGGAGTGAACCGTAGTCCACAATTCGTGTACCAGAAAACTCACCCGCTAAAAGAAGATCAAGAATCGACCATGCCCGTGCATACTGTGCCGGCGTAAACTTTACCGGCGCCCCCGCTTGCACATCCGCATACGTGTAGTACATTGCTTGACTAGAAAATCCCACCGGGGTTCGTGCATTGTAGTCGTTGAACATTACGAGCAGTGGCCCGCTGTCCGCGACCGTTTCGATGAGCCCCGCATACACATCTGGCGTACCAGCAGGGTAAGGGGTCGAGAGACCTCCGGGACCGGTGGCATACCCGTCGTAGACGACGACAGCTTGTGCTGGGGTGGTAAGTGCAAAAAATGCCACGAGTAAAGCGATGAAATGGTTCATTTCGATCTCCTAAAGAGGTTGATTGCAAGAAGTTTCAGAGAACTAATACTTTATAAAGTGTAGCGTACTACCGTAGTTTTGTCAAGGGCGCGTGGGGCTGACTAGTTGAGAGTGAGGGTACACTTTGTACCTGTTCCCGAGTTTTCGTAGGCAGCTCCCCGTATACATTTTTGGTTTGGTCGATCAAGGTACCATTCGATTTTAGCAGTCGAGCAATTTCCTGCGTTGCGGCACATATAAAAAGATCCTTGGTAGGCAATACCAGAGCCGACATCTACTAACTTTAACGTGGGAAGAGAGGGGAGGTAGGGGGCAAGAGCGTTGAGTACGGTCGCATTTTCGGAAAAATTTATAAAAGGAAAGGCATAGCGACAAATGCTCCCCGTGTCATAGTTTCCCGAACCCGTAGGTGTATAATCCCCAAGACACCAATACGCAGTGTTTCCTGTTGCGGGGTATTGTCCTGTGCCTGCTGCGTCATACGCGAGCTGAAGCGCTTTTACATACTCACCCACAATCTGATTTCTCTGCGTGTCATCCGCCTTTTTTCGCGCACTCTGCACCGACGAGAGCACGACACTCGAGAGTAGTCCCATAATCGAAATCACCACCAAGAGTTCAATGAGGGTGAACCCTCGTGTGTATTCCCCTCGATATTTTTTGTTCATCCCCATAGCCGTATTATTCGTACCTCAAGTATACCGAAACCAAGGTGTATCCGCAATATGGCGTATCTCCAAGCTGTTGACGTATTGTTAAAATAATGTTACCATAAACTAAATTTAGTTCTTTGTAATTATTAACATCCTCGGAGGGTGAAATGGATAATCTAAAGAAACTTGTAGTAACTGAGGTTATTGCAGTAATTGAGCTAATGATAGTAACCGCCAAAGAAGAAAGGCGAAAGGCGATTGAGGAGTCTCGGTATCACAAGGGTGCCATGGAATCTCGATATGACACCTTTAAAGAAGAAGCTCAATACTTGATGGCTGCGCAAGATCTACGGATAAAAGAACTTTCGAGTACTGTATCCGTTCTAAGGGCGTTATTATTAATGCCGACCACTCAGAAAGAAAAAATAGGAATCTATGCATTAGTCGAGATTGAAGATGTTGACGATGGGACACTTGCAACTTACCTCATTTTGCCTGAAGGTGGCGGTGTAACCTGCAGTGTTGGCGGTAGAAATATCTTTACAGTTAGTGTAACCTCACCGCTCGCACAAGCCTTATTAGGGCTCAGGAATGAGGGCGAGGTTGAACTAAGTGTATGTGGTATTAAAAAATACTTCACCGTAGTATCTGTTTCGTAGACGGTTTTATCAGAGGAGGTTCAGTCATGAATACAAATCTACCAAAACTCGTTGTTATCGAAGGTGTTGATTCTGTTGGGAAAACAACGCTCGCAAGAAGGCTTGAAACTGAACTTGGGTACTCATATCTTTATACCCCACAAGTTCCGCTCAGTACTATTCGGGGAATGATTGAAGAAATGGGCGACATAAATACTCGCTTTTTCTACTATCTTTTATCTGTCGTAGCAGTACAACCTCAATTAAGAGATATGCTTGCGTCGGGTAAAAGAGTTGTTGTTGATAGGTATATTTATTCGACAATGGCGATGCATTCAGTGCTTGGCGCATCTGTAAAATCTGTTTCCATGAGAGAATTGCCAATTCTTTGGCCGGACATGAGTTTTCTCTTGACCACAGATACTGATATTAGGGTAGAGAGGATGAATATTCGCGCAAAGCAGCCGACACACGATAAAAAGATAGAACGCTTCGTAAAAGAAGCTGAAGATGCGGTAGAAATTTATCGATCTTTTAGTGAGTTAATTCCAGTTGACACGACGTTCTTGAATGTTGACGGGGTGTTCCACAAGGTAAAATGCTTGTTAAGGAGGCAATTATGTTAAAAATCTTTAATCAACTTGTTGCTGAAGGGAAGGTGGAAATTTCTCGATTGACCAATACTCGAGTTAAAGTTCACACCCCGTGTCAATGGACATGTAATTTTTGCCACATGGAAGGAAATCATAGTTCGGTCTCAATCCGTGACATCAAGGTCCTTGAAGATACCATCCTTATTTTTCGTGAGAAGTTTGGATTTAACGACGTGCATTTTACGGGTGGTGAGCCATTAATTCATCCGCACATCGTTGAATACATATCTCTTGCAAAGCAACACGGCTTTACAGTAAAGATGACGACAAATGCGCAAGCAAGTGTTGAACGATTCCTTGATCTGGTGGCAGTGGGATTAAGCGAACTCAATGTGAGTATTCATACATTGAGCGGGAAATCTCTTGCTGAGATTATGTCTCCCCCAAGAAGTGTTTTGTGGGGCGAAAGAGCCATAGCAAAACAGATTGATGTCATCGGCGCCCTAAAGGACTCTTTGCCTGTTAAGGTTAATACGGTTGCTGGGAGTGATGTTGACTCTGTGTTGCAGGTTGCAGAACTTGTGAAAAAAATAGGTGTGTCATGGCGAGTTATGGACGAACTTGACCACCCGGAAGTTTCTTTTGCAACAATTATGGCTGTTGTTGAGGAAATGCAAGCAATACCAACGATGGCACACTTGATTCGAGGAAGTTCAAGTTGCGCGATAACAATGACTTGTGTTGATGGGTTTAGTTTTAAGGTGAAAATGATTCGCCCGTTCAAGCTAAAAGGAATGTGTGACGATTGTCAGATTGACGCAATTGGTAAATGCAAAGAGTATGCTTATGGTCCGCGCCTTGAGGGCGGATTGGTGGATATGAAAGTTCGTTCGTGTTTATATAGAAACGAAGAGGGTTATGTTCAGTCAGTTCAAAACTACTTTGACCATCCGTTTGCCAGCGCACTTTTTTCCGAAGCATAGGTTCTTCATTGCGAGAAGGGGATGATAGTTCATTCCCTTCTTTTTTTTATTAAAAATGTTATATTATAATCATGGAAATAGAAATTCGCGCCAAATTGATATCCCCCGCAAGACTACTAAAACAGCTAAAGAATGACAACAGAATAGTGCTTGAGGGGACAAAGAAAGAAAAGGACTTATATTTCAAACACCAATCCGATAAAGAGCGAAAGCTAGTTCTTCGTATACGCAAAACAAGTAAGGGGGATATTTTAACATTTAAAGCGAAAAGCAAGGGGGCAGATACTGCTTGGCCAGACGTGGATATGCCACTAACTCACGCGAAAACACTCGAATCAATTCTCCGTAATTCTGGTTACGAAGAGGTTGTTGTTATTACAAAAAATCGTACAACTTTTCGTTATGAATCACTTGAAATAAATGTAGACCATATTAAGGAGCTTGGGTGGTTTGTGGAGATTGAGGCACGAGGAAAGCAGAGTGAAAGAAAAAAATTAGAAAAACGACTTAGTGATTTTTTGATTGAGTTAGGAATTAACAAGGATGACATTATTCGCCAAGGCTATGTTCCTCTTGCTCTTGCTGCAAAAAAATAATGTGTGATTCCTCGAGTCTAATAGCACCGATACCCGGGAAAAATTTATGGCTCAATTTTTACAAAAAGATCTTAATGCACTTGAGGATAAAATAAAAATAATCACACAACGTCTCAGAGAAGTCATTCTTGACGGCGCTGAGAGCGTTCGGCAAAGTTCTGAAACATGGCATGATAATTTTGGTTTCGAAGAGTCATCCAGGCAACAAAAGATGCTTGGTAAACAACTGGAAGAGCTGCAAGAAATTTTCCAATCTGCCGTATTGGTACAACCTCGAGAAAGCTCTGATACGGTAGCTATTGGTTCACGTATTAAGTTATTGAATGTCGCCACCGGTGGAGAGAAAGAATTTCTTGTGGGTAGCTTTATGGTACTCGATAAAAAAGACGATCTTGAGGTTGCCTATACTGCACCAATCGTCACTCCTTTTTTTGGCGCGCATGTTGGAGAGATCCACGAAGTTTCGATTGGTGAAAACACAATTAGATATGAACTCGTTGAAATTATTTAGATGGTAGTTGAACCGCTCGGAGGGTTAAATTGAACTTGGGAGTGAAGCTTCCAAGTAAGTACTCCTCGTACTTCTTTAAATGCAAGCGCCAGCGCCTTTACATACTCACCCACAATCTGATTTCTCTGCGTATCGTCCGCCTTTTTCCGCGCCCTCTGCACCGATGAGAGCACGACACTCGAGAGTAGTCCCATAATCGAAATCACCACCAAGAGTTCAATGAGGGTGAACCCTCGTTTAGTAGTTTTTTTCATTATGATAAGTATACCCCAAAATGGTGTGAGGGTGCAAAATGCGGGATAACGCATCAGGATGGCTCCAAAATATTGAACCATTACGGACGCATTGACAAAATAGAAAAAATAGGTTATTTTAACAACAGAAAGGAAAGCATTAGGTTTATTTAAAGTTCCTTGATTTTCGCCCTATTTCTAAACCAAAAGGAGATATATCATGTATCGCAAACTGAGCGCCCCTGTATCTTGTCAAATTGAAATCACAACCGGTTGCGACAATAATTGCATCCATTGTTACAATTATTGGAGGCATGAACAGGAGATCAAGGGTTCGAATATGTCTAAGGCCGTATTGAAGAAAGTTACTGCCGATATCATCGAGTCTAAGGTCTTTCATGTTACATTCACTGGCGGTGAGCCGCTTATGAGAAAAGAGATTCTTTTTGAAGGAATTGAGATTTTGATGAACGCTGGTGTTGTGTGTGATGTAAATACAAACCTAACCCTGATCACACCAGAAAGTGCAGGGCGATTAGTGTCCCTCGGTATCGGAGGGGTTTTGACTTCTGTGGCGGCCCCCGTGGCAATATTACATGACCACATCATGCAGAAAAAAGGTGCATTTAATGCCACCTTGAAAGGTATCAAGGTTTCTCAGGATGCTGGACTCGTGGTTGCTGCAAGCATGGTTGTTACCAAGCTGAATGTTAAAGAGGTTTATTCTACCGGAATGTTCCTCCATAGTATTGGGGTCAATCAATTTTATGCTACGAAAGCATCTCCGCCATTAAATTCTCAGAATTTTATGCAGTACATGCTTTCTGATGACGAACTGATCTCATTGCTTGAACAACTGCGAAGGCTTCGTGAGGAAATACGTATGAATGTTGGCGCACTCGAGTGTTACCCTCTTTGTTCGTATGTGAACCAGGAGGCATATTCGTTCATGGCAGACAGAAGGTGTAGCGCCGGGGTCACGACATGCAGTATTGGGGCAGACGGTTCTGTGCGAGCTTGTTCTCATGATGATGTGTCATATGGCAATGTTGTTACGGATGGGTTGATCTCCGCATGGAATTCAATGTCAGAATGGCGTGACGGGACATTGTTGCCAGAAGGATGCAAGCAATGCAAATCATTTGCATCTTGCAGTGGCGGGTGTCGAGTTGATGCTATGTATGTGTCAGGCTGTAAAAGCAACCAAGACCCATACACAAAATACGCTAATGTCGAAAAAATTGTCGCACGGAAGCCACGAAATCATACTGACTTTACTGACAAAGGATCGGTATTCAAAATCTCCAAGGAATTGAAGTATCGAGACGAGGGTTTCTGCGTATTGTGTGCAGGGCAAAGGAATATCGCAAGTCCCGCCACACTGTCTCGCGGGAGTTATGAGCTTATTCAGGGTCTGAACAGGAGGTCGGCAACATTTGGCTTAAATGAAGTTGTGTGTTACACTAAATTACCACCTCAAAGCGCAAATGAATTGTGTAATGCGTTCTTGAATGATGGTATTTTTGAACTCACTTAGGAGGTAAATGCAATGGAAGCAACTACATATGGCTACGTATCCCTTTTGAGTAATGATGCTCAAAAGGGTGCATCGAGCGATACTGTTGCCTTGGCGTGCTATTGCCACTGTGCATGCGCATGTCACGTCATCAAGGTTAAGTAACTTCACACCAAGAGGGGCGCGTGTACTACACGCACTCCTCTTTTTTTATTTGTGTTATTAACGCGAGGTTGCTACGATATATACTATGAATCCTCAAATTTATTATGCGTAAACTGATTGATGTACAACTTACTTTTATCATATCTCCTGATTTAGATATCGCGGGTTTTCAGGAGCTTTCTTCTGAAATAAATGAAAGCCATCCATTATACACACAGCTTACTGAAGCGCTCGCAAGAGTTAATATTTCGATACCGGATGTTGGGTTGCATGGGGTACAAAAAGAAGAGCTACAGAAACAAGTGGGGGGGTTTTATGTGGCACACGCGCAAGGCATCGAAAAGCATTGCAGGCAAATCAACGGATACTGGGATCAGCACGGAAATGATTTTTTGCGTACTTGTGATGAATTATTTTCACGCAATGCATTTATGGAAGTCACGGAATTTATTGCATACCCAACTTTGTGGAGGGTATATATTCAACAAATGAAACATTCTGCAATTTCATTTCCTCTGTCTGAGGATGTTCATGGTTCAGATGAGGCACTATATGTTGTCATGCACGAGCTGCTTCATGCTTTTTTCTATCAATATGTAAACACTATGCCAAATCTGAGGAATAGAGTCGACCTATGGGATATAGCAGAAATTTTTAATAGTATTGTAATGAGCCAAGACAGGTTTAAGAAATTCTACCCATCTCATGCGATTACAAATTATCCGTTACACGACAAGATAATCAGAGAGATAGTCGCTTCTGGTGTTAATAATAGTGCAGAGCTCACTATTATGCAAATAAGCAACCGTTTGAAGCCACAAAGTCAAACATAATGAAATTAAATATATTATATTCGAAGGACTTTGAGGTTGAGCGTGTCGTAGACACCCTTAAGAGAATTGATTGGTATAAGACAAACGGATACACTGTTCAGCTACCGGAAGGTTTAGATGTCTCGGATCCCAGTATTGTCACGCGCGAAGATATAGAAATCGCTGTCTCAAAAGAATATGACGAACAAAACTATATCGGATCAAAAAAATATATTGAAGATCACTGGGACGATATTGGAAATGAATTACTAAAAAATATAAAAAATACTTCTCTTGCCACAGAGGAATACTACGACATACACATAACAAGATATGGCGTTGGGGGGAGTTATCACCTACCCAATAAGATCATCATCAATATTCAGCGAATGTTTGAGTACGGCCTGCTTAAAACTACTGCACACGAAAGCATACATCTTGCAATTCAGCCATTGGTTGAAAAATACAACGTTAAACACTGGGTCAAAGAGAGAGTGGTAGATCTTATCCTTGAACAGCTTGTACCAAAAGTGAACTCATTTCAAAAAATGCCAATAGAAATAGAGCGTACTGATGAGGTATTTAAGGAAAAGTATCCGAACATAGATTTGATATTAAAATCTCTAGGAGATTCGGAGTAAATACATTGAGATTGTTGCTGTTTCGGTGAAGGCTCGATATAACTTATCATACACAAGCGCGAGCGCCTTTACATACTCACCCACGATCTGGTTCCTCTGCGTATCATCCGCCTTGACCCGCGCCCCATTCAGTGACGCCATCACCACCGCCGACAACAGGGAAATAATCGAAATCACCACCAAGAGTTCAATGAGGGTGAACCCTCTGTCGCGCCCACCCCCCCCATAGTCTTTCCCATATGCATTAAGTATACCCCAAAACAGGGATGGGGTGCAAAAGGTGGCCTTGCAATTGATTGTTGAGCTGGGGGTAAAAAGCTTGACAATTTAGGAGGAATCACTCAGTCTTTAGATAGACATTTGAGGTTTAACATCGGGGAATTCTCGGTAACTCGCACTTGTTCATTGTGAAGGAGTATTAGCATGGGTAAATATAGTGACAACACCAGTTCTAGTGGTGATTCCAGTAGTAAAGCTGCGGAAGCTGAGCACGATGCACGTGATCATGCAACCGAAGCTGGGGTTTTCGAGCGGGGGAATAGCTCAAAAAATAGCGAGCGCTTTAGTCGCAATGACAGTGCGGGTCAAGCCGCTGGAGGTTTCTGGGATTCGATCTTTGGGTCCAAGAAATGATGCTAGGCAGTAGTGAGTGGGGATGAATATACTTCATCCCCACTTTTATTTTATTAAATATTGTATAATGATGCATATAAGACTATGGATAAAATCTGCAATATTAAATATGTTGACGCATATTATATCTATGAAAAAAAAATAGGCAAGACACAATTATCGCTATTTGATGCGCATGGATATGTGGAAGAGGTTGCAAATAACATTGTTATAATTTTCATAAAAAAAAGAGGTATTGTTAACAGTGAAGCAATCAGCAACAAAGAGGCCGTCATTAAAGGGTTGGTAATTCCCGACACAGCTCTCATGTCCACGGTTGAGAATTATTCAACTAATATACTTAA
This sequence comes from Candidatus Yonathbacteria bacterium RIFOXYC2_FULL_47_9, assembly GCA_001825115.1. Classification (GTDB taxonomy): domain Bacteria; phylum Patescibacteriota; class Minisyncoccia; order Phycocordibacterales; family UBA1550; genus UBA1550. The sequence goes on from MHUY01000002.1 coordinate 12,029, forward strand.
AAATCTAAAAGAGGATTCGACGGTTGAAGTAATATGGCGAGATATAGTATATGTTGCTAATTTGCCAAGGTATGATTGCTCTGTTATGTACAGCGAGGGGAGCTTGTTTAGAATTGAAAAGGACCATATTGTTTTAAAAGACCCGGAGACTATTCGAACATACCCGTCTCCCACAAAGAATCACCCCGGTAGTGGGCGCCCGACATACCTAATAATCCCAATATCTTTTATTACTAGTATCAAATTAATTATTAATGAATAAAATAATGCAGAGACTACTTGATAAAAATAACCCTGAAAACACTGTTGTGTGTGTCGTAATGCGCGTAGAGGAGGATAACGACACTGAGTATGAATGTGTAGGTGTTCTAATGGAAGAGGATGAGGACATGATACGAGTAGCATTTAACGCAAAAAATGATAAGGTGGTTGATGATCTAAAGATTAATAGATCAAATATTATAGGTATTCAAATTATAGACCCGTCAACCATCAAAAAATATTAGCATTTATCCTTGGCTTACATATCAAAAAAAAGTGGGGGGTACTGCAAAAAATTTACACAAACTAGAGTGGCAAAATACGATACTCTACAAAATAAAATATTGTATACGGTGTCAATGAAACAATCAGACCCCATGTCTTATACTGAATACAGCTCCAAGGAATACCAATTCCTTTACTACCTACCATCTTTCAGGTGGGCAAACAGCACG
>MHUY01000002.1:12923-28186 GCA_001825115.1 Candidatus Yonathbacteria bacterium RIFOXYC2_FULL_47_9
CTTGAAGAAACCCCTGCTATAACAACAGAGACATCAAGTTCCCCTGATCTTAAAACAACGAGCACGGAAACATCTACGACTAACACCACGGAAACACCTCAAACAAGCGCAACGCCTGCCCCCCTTCCTTCTACTGCACCCGTTCTGGCTCCCCTTAGTGCAAGTGTATCCCTTGGTGAATCAAGCTCAACTATCTCTGGTGTAAAAAATATCTTCATCAGGCCAAATCGGAAGGTTGTTTCAGTCGAGCTTCGTCTTATGCAAAGAGAAACCCAAGAGCGCTATCTTGGGCAAGCACAGTTTGATGTCACCAGTGGGCGTTGGGTGTTTGCTTGGAATTCAACAGAGACGCCAGATGGGTCGTACCGTCTTTTTGCTGTGGTGAAGGCTGTCGATGGTGCGACCGTCCGTAGTAGTGCTGTGTATGTTGCCGTGAAGAACGAAAAACGCGAGGAGACGAGAAGTGGGGCAACGACCACAGAAGCGCCTGTGCCACCTCGCCTCTCTCCTGAAGAGCGTAGAGAAAAGTATTTGAAAGAGAAAGAAGAAGAAGGCCGAAAGAGAGAAGAGGAAATAAGGAAGGATCTCTCGAATAAGACTGAGACTGAGGAGAAAAAGAAGAGAGTCACAACACAGACTTCTGATGAGGGAACCCAGCTTTCTCAGGGGGAAACACGAAGTTCCACTCCTCGCCCCTCGCGTTTGGGTACCCCCATCGACTTTGAAAAAGTAATCAATGAGAAATCACAGGAGCTTAAAGATGCGGTTGAGAGAGGGGATACAGAAAAGCGCAAGAAGATTATTAATGACATCGTGCGTACTGCCCACGGTATACCAGCAGGAACCTCCATTCCAAAAGACAGTGAGGAGTTTGCTAAAAAAGTCGAGGAGAGTGTCCTCAAGCTCGAGCAGGTAATCACTGAAAGGGAACGCGGTATTATTGATGAAAAGACCTTCAAGGTTGAAAGGGTTCATGTTACCGAGGTGGCTACCCGTCCCGATGGTACGGAGACCGCAAGCAAAATTGCCTTCCGTGGCAAGGGTCTTCCCGACAGTTTTGTCACGCTCTACATTTTTAGTATCCCTATCGTTGTCACCGTCAAAACTGATGCCGAGGGCAACTGGGACTATACCCTTGATAAAGAACTCGAAGATGGTAGCCATCAAGTCTATGTGGGTATCACCGATGTAAAAGGCAAGGTGGTGGTAAGGAGCAATCCCGTACCGTTTGTAAAGACCGCGTCCGCTATTACGGTTGAAGAAGCCCTTGCGACACCTGTTGCACAGGCTGCTCCGAGTTTTGTAGAGAACAACTACTTCTACGGCATTGTCACTATTATTATTATGATCGTCGCTTTCATCTTTGTGTTCTTGGGTATCAAGATGAGTAAATCGTCAGAAAATCCAACCGAATAGTCATCACTATAATGTTCACGCGTATCTTCGATTATTTTTCTCAAGGATTTCTTTTTGCAAAGAATAATCCGCAGATTATCTATACGATATTTCTGATTATTGTCATCCCGTTGGCATTTCTTGCAAGCGGACAAAAATTTCTCTCGGTTGCAAAGCAGAACCAGGAGCGCCTTGAAAAAGAGCGCGTAGGAGTGATGCAAGATATCTTTGTAGAACTCGCTTCTTCAAAAATGAACGACCCAGCGTTCCTGCAGGAGAGTATTGAACGCATTAAAGCGCAAAACGAGCAATCGATTACCGAGTTCAAGGTGCTCGCACTTAGTAACGGAGAGCGTACGGTCATCGCATCTCTCGACAAAGCGGAGGTTGGCACCGCCGATGAAGATAATAATTTCATCTATAACGAAGTTGGTATCAAGGGCGATAGTTCAAAACTCTTTACCGTACCGGTCAACGGTGAACGGCACTGGAATGTAGTGCGCGGTATCGTCGATCGGGAGACAGGGAACCTTTCGGGTATTTTACTCATTAGCGTATCAATGGCAGCAATCGACAAGATTGCTACACAGAACATACAGAGTGCGTACTACTTTCTCTTTTTCATTGTACTCGCTATCTCGTTCCTCCTCCTGCGTCAGGCAAAGATCATCGACTACACCGTACTCTACAAAAAACTTCAGGAAGTCGATCAGATGAAAGACGATTTCGTTTCGATGGCGGCACACGAGCTTCGTACACCACTTACGATAGTAAAGGGATATGCCGATATGCTTTCGGGTTCACAGAACCTCAAGGACGAGGACAGAGAAAGCACGACGCGCATTATGGCGTCGGTAGACCAATTGAATGCGCTCATCGGGGACATTCTCGATGTGGTGCGCTTGGGTCAAGGCAAAATGGCGTTTAAACCAGAGGTGATGAATGTGTCGCCAATCATCGAAAAGGTCATCGAGACCTTTCAGTATGTGGCGCACGAAAAAGGTCTTGAAATATCATATGAGAAAAAGGATCTTCCCAACATTAATGTTGATGCAGAGAAGCTTCGTCAGATACTCGTCAACATTATTGGTAATTCAATAAAATACACGCCGAGTGGTTCGGTAAAAGTCTTTGCCGAGACTGAGCATGGTGTCCTCTCTATTCGTGTACGCGACACGGGTATCGGCATCTCTGCCGAAGATCAAAAAAACCTTTTCAGTAAGTTCTACCGCGTGCGCTCAAAGGACACCGAGGATATTCGTGGCACCGGCCTCGGCCTCTGGATCGCCGCACAAGTCGTTAACAATATGGGTGGCAAAATCACCGTCGAATCCATTAAAGGCAAAGGAACCGACTTCGTCATCTCGTTTCCTGTAGTGAGGGGGTAGTGTTGAATGTCAGAATTATAAAAAAACGGCGAAGGATGGGAATCCTTCGCCGTTAAACTTTAAACAGGGTGCTATTTGAAACGTGCTTGTTGCAAACCTTTTCTTTTGGCGACATACCCCACGAGGAGGAGGCCGGACAGGAGTAATAACGACGACCGGGGCTCAGGGACAGAGCTGACAGACACGAGCCACTCATCACTGGTATCGCCCGTAAGGGAATTTATAACCATGATGTTAGACCAGTTAAATGTATCGTGCGTGCCATCTGTTGCGAGTGTGTACAATTCCGATGAAAGTGTTGGATACGCATCCCAAGCCAACCCAAGTGATATAGCCCCTGGATTCATGATCTTCCATACGGCCTCGTTGACGGCAGCAAGCATACCTGCTCGTACCCCCGAATCAGGAAAAGAATCCAAAAATCCTTGAGAGAATCCACCGAACTGCCCCCAAATCCACCCCACTTGCGCATACTGCACCGAAGAAAACTTCACCAGCGCAGTACCTGCAGCAACATCGGCATAGGTGTACAAGTTCGTTGTCCATACACCATCCACACTAATGCCCGTGGTGTAATCGTCAGACATCATAAGGATGGACTTGCCGTTGTAATCGAACTCAACGAACCCCGCATACATTTCCGGGTTGACTGTCGGGTAGGGAATTGAAAGACCCCCAGGTCCCGTGGCAGCCCCGTTGAAAACGAGCGCAGCGTGCGCGGGCAGAGCAAAGGCAAAAAATGCCACAAGCAAAGCAACAAGATATTTCATGTAGATCTCCTAAAAGAGGTTGAATACAAGTAGTTTCAGAGAACTGAGACTATACAAAGTATAGCTTATTTTTATGATTTTGTCAATTACGTCCATTTGAGACTAATTTAAAAAGCAACATCACAAACAAAAATCACGCATACCTGTTGTATGCGTGATTTTTGTTTGTGATTATTTACTCCTTGATAATGGTGGCTGTCCCCATTTCTCCATTTCTCCAAGTATTGATATAGACACGATGATTGTGCCCGATATCTACGATACGATTCGTAAAGATGCAGATTTTAAGAAGGCTAAAGATCCTTCTGTTGAGAAATTTTTCACGGACAGTCTTAATGAGAACGATGGATTTTTTGTTGTCGTGCCGTTATCTTGACTGTCGTCGTGTCGAAGTTTTGGAGACATGTTGTATTTTACAGCATGTCTCTTTTGTTTTACAATTGATAAATAAAATAATATGGCTAATAAATATTCAAAGAAAAATATTGAGAAAATACAGCAGTCTCCTTCCCCAAGAATACTATTAAATGTTGGTACACACGGGACTGAAAGAGTGGGCTTAAAGGTGGCTGAATATTTTAAAAACCTTAAGCCACTTTGTGGGACATTTGTTATAAATCTTGCAAACGAAAAAGCAATCAATGTGGGTAAGCGCTTTATTTCTGATGATTTAAATAGAGTTTTTCCTGGTAAAGAAGATGGAAATTTTGAGGAAAAACTCGCCTATAAGATGAAGCCATTCATAGATGTTTTTGATATTGTTGTTGACATTCACTCAACAGAAACAGGAGTTAATTCTTCCCTTATAATTACAGGTTTTACCCCCAAAATGAAACCTATTTTGAAGGCCATTTCACCAAGGAGGGTGATTTACATGAAGGCGACAAAATCGAATGCACTTATTTCTTCTGCAAAATTGGGAATTGGATTTGAGTATGGGAAAGATAAAAGCAAAAAGACATATCAGGATACTGTGCTAGGAGTAGCACGCCTGCTTGAATATTATAAAATGGTGGAACCTTCTCGAAGAAAGCAGAATAAAAAAACAATTGAATTTTACGAAGTTGATGCATCTGTAGAAAAACCTGAGGGATTCAAAGTGGTGCCAGGCATTAAAAATTTTACCCTCATCAAAAAAGGCTCTACGGTTGGGCATAATGCAAAGACTAAAGAGAAAATTCTTGCCAAAAAATCTTTTTACCCGATTCTTTTTGGCAAAAACAGCTATAAAACAATATTCGGTTTCTCGTCAAAAATGAAAAAGATTTAGTTATAATAATAGTATAGCTACTTAGTATGAAGACGAGAAAATATAATAAAAAAGATGAGGTTGAAGTAAAAAACATTTTTGCTCAGTACTGGACTGATACTGAATTTTTAAACGAACTTACCGAAGCGTTACATGCAGAAATTTGCAAGTATTATGTTGCTGAGAAAGATGGTGAGATTGTAGGTGTCGCGGGATTGAGAGAAGCACCTGCACACCTTAATAAACACGCTGATACGGAGAAGCCTGCAGAATTGTATATCATAGCTTCAAAATACAAGAACAAGGGCATTGGAAATCTTTTAGGGCAAAAAATAATTAACGAGGCAAAAAAGCTAGAATTTACAGAAATGGTGTGTTATAGCCCCGAAACTCATAATAGTTCATGGAAATTTTATGAGAAATTTGGATTTACAAAACAGGGCATCATTAAAGATTCAGACGATGGATATCCAGGAATGCTTTGGAAAAAAATCATCTAAAATTTTGGATGCCGGTCATTTTGTATAGCGCCTCGTAGGCGCTGAGAGAGTTAAAATCTTCAGCCTTTTAATTTTATGGTAAACTCAAAACAATGAGCAACCGGAACGTTATAGAAAATAGCGAAATACTAATGTCTTTGCGCGACAAAGATATTTTTCCTAATACACCAGATATGGTTGATGCGGTTTTTGAAGATCGCCTTACGGGTAAAATTGTTCTGTTTAACGAAGAGGGTAAGATTGCTTTGGTAGGGAATAAGGTAAATGACTTTTTCATATTGCCAGGCGGGGGAGTAGAGGAAGGAGAAAGTGTACTCAATGGTATGCGACGCGAATGCCGAGAGGAAACGGGGTGTGAAATTGAGATTCAAGAGGCACTCGGAGTGACTGAAGATTTTCGGTCAAGAGATGGCAAGCATTGCATAAGTTTTTGTTATTCTGCAAAGGTTGTTTCTTTGGGTGCACCGATGCTCACCGAAGGTGAGGCAAAGATTGGTGTTTATGTGAAGTGGTTTTCTTTGCCCGAAGCAATAGAACTGTTCGCGCTCCAAGAAGAAAAGGTAAAAGCAGGCGAGGTCAAATTTTACAACACCTGTTTTAACATTATGCGAGACTCATTTTTTATTCGACACTACGAAAGCTCAAATTTCATGACCTTCGGAGGATAAAGGGGGTAATTTAAATAAAAAGTGGTCTTGCATACGAGTACGCAAGACCACTAAAAGTGAACCTTATTTTCCTGTCGGGATTATCATGAAGCATCCACTTGGTGGCGATTGCCAGGCTACTTTTCCGCCCATCTTGATGATGAGTTGAAACATTGCCGAATCCTTCTGAGTCCAAAGTAGCGTATTTCTGCACGTTTGAGTGTTAAGGATTTGCTCTATGAGTTTTTTGCCGATACCTTGTTTCTGGTGCCAAGGGGAGACAACAACGGTGTCGAGATAAAAATACTCATCGCCACACAGCTCACGTGCACCGACTCCACGAAGAAAACCGGGCGCCTGGTCAGCATGGATCTTTGACCCTTGTGCGAACCCAATGATTGAAGATCCTTCTTGAGCGATAACAAAAACAGTATTTGGGTTACTGTTCGCCCACCTAAGTTCAACATCAATCATTGAGTTCGAGCTGTTCACAAGGGAAAGAAACGGCGAGCAACAATTAAGAGTAAATTGCTGTACGCACTCCATTTGATCAATTATTTCCTTTTGGCAGGGCGCTGTTAAGGTAATGATTTTCGATTCCATTTTGAATCCTTTCAAAGAACTGTCGCGCTTTCTTTGGGTCGGCAACAAATAACCCCCTCTTTAATAAATAAAGAGGGGGTTATTTTTATGTATTACCGTAGGCACATCAAGACAACCCTCTCCTTAATTGAGTGGAGTTATTATGATGAAGTTTGTCGATGACTTTTTTGTAGCCACCCTCTCCGGTATTTAGCCATTTTGAAACACGTGCAACGGTGGTGGAGCTAAAGCCTGTTTCTTTTTCGATAACAGAGTAGGGGATATTTTGCAAAAGCATCTCTGCTGCCTGCAGTCGCTTTGCTGTTTCTATGATTTCTTTTTCAGTAAGAATATCACGCAGAAAATCCCGCACTTCCTGAGGTGTCTCGAGTACAAGAACCGCCTGGACAAGTTTTTTATTTTCTTTACTATTCCAATTCATATACAGTCACTTTACCAAAGTAAAGTACAAAAGTCAAGTAAAATGTAAAATATGAAAAACCCAGACCACCTTTCTAAATAAGCTTTTGAGGGCCATATGCTACAATACAGCCTATATGTCTGAGGAAAAACAAACAACAACAAAACGACATAAAGAAAAAAAGGATGCATTCAAGGGGTGGGGGATTGCATGGCGGTATATTTCAGCAAACCGAAAAGAGCTTAAGGTTTTGGTGTGGCTCGGTGTTTTTTCTGCACTCGCGAATGGTTCGGTGCCGTATGTCGCAGGTAAGTTTTTTGATGCAATTGTAGAGCCGAGTATGATTATTTTGGGAGATCTTGACGTGGCTCTTTGGGTCGCACTCCTTTTTGTGTGGGGCGTGTTTCAGGTTATTGCACTCACAATTGATTGGGTGTGGGATGTGAGGAATGAGAAGTTTGGGTCAGCCATTTTTGTTGACTATAAATCAGAGGCGTTCTCAAGACTTCTTTTGCTTCCGACAGAGTTTCATAAAGGGCGAAAGATGGGTGAGGTAATGGAGGGAATAAATCGTGCAGGGAATGGATTGTATTCGATCGTTAGTCGTGTGGTCGTTGACCTTGCTCCTAAGTTTCTTTCCATTGCGGTTGGCCTTGGATTTACTTTTTACATGAATATACATTTAGCGGTTGTACTCCTTGTTGGAGTAGTGCTTTATGTTTTTGTGCTTGTTCGTACCGTGCCACGCGCCGTACCACTTCAGCGCAAGACGCATAAGGCATGGCAGAAGGCATATGGGGTTATTCACGAAGCTACAGGGAACATTGCTATGGTGAAGCAGTTTGCGGCGGAATTTTTTGAAAAAGCGAAGATACAAAAGAAGCTTGGTTATGCAAACTCCCTTGGCCTTACTCTTGAACGCATTTGGACAAACATCCGTTTTTCGAGTCGCGCGATTGTGTTTGGCGTGCAACTCATAATTTTCATTCTTTCTGTCTTTGCGATTCAGGCGGGAACAATGACACTCGGCGAACTTCTTGCATTCAACGCGTACTCGGCGATGGTGTTCGGACCGTTTGTCATTCTTGGGCAGAATTGGCAGACTTTGCAAAATGGGCTGGTTGCACTTGAGGGTGCGGAAATAATTCTGACACTTCCTTCCGAAGAGTACGAGCCAAAGGGGTCAATAGTACCCAAGATGACGCACGGGGCGATTGAGTTTAAGAATGTTTCATTTGGATACAAGAAAGGAAATCAAGTACTTCACGGAGTTAATTTTACTGCAGAACCAGGGCAGATGGTGGCCCTCGTGGGTGAGTCGGGTGCGGGTAAAAGTACGCTTATCGACCTCATTTCTGCGTACTATTTTCCTACAAAAGGCGAGGTGTTTGTCGACGGTGTTTCAACGAGTAACTGGAACCTTAGTGCATTGCGCGGAATGATCGCAATCGTACCGCAAGAGGTGTCGCTCTTTCACGATACTATTGAGAAAAATCTTGCGTATGGCCCAAAGAGTCATACCAAAGCGGCACTCGTGCGCGCAGCGCACGAGGCTCACGCAGATGTGTTCATTGATAAGTTTCCGAAAAAATATGAACAGGTAGTAGGGGAGCGAGGGGTGAAACTTTCCGTTGGACAAAAGCAACGTATTGCGATTGCGCGAGCAATTTTGCGTAATCCAAAGATTTTGATTTTGGATGAGCCAACGAGCGCGCTGGACAGTGAGACGGAAAAATTTGTGACCGAAGCGCTTGATCGCGTAATGGTGGGGCGTACAACATTTGTCATTGCACATCGTCTGAGTACTGTGCGTCGAGCCGATAAAATCCTCGTGCTTGAGGGGGGTAAAATTATTGAGTATGGCACACATGATGAGTTGATGGCTATAGAAAACGGCAACTACCGCCATCGTTACGAGCTCCATGTGGGATTGGTATAGGAGACAAATTGGCAAACAAAAATCACGCATACTTGTTGTGTGCGTGATTTTTGTTTGTGATTATTTACTGCCTAGTCTAGTTTGACCGCCTTGTAGTCTGCAGGAGCTTCGGCGAGGAATTTCTCGAGAGCTTCACGGGAGAGGAGGCCTGCTTGTGCGCCAATCTTTTGAACAACAGACATTGAGTTGATGGGCGCCCAGGTAATCGCTTCGCTTGGTGTTTTACCAAGGGCGAGTGCGGAGATGAATGTTGAAGCAAATGAATCGCCTGCTCCAGTACGATCAACGGGTGCTTGTGGGTCAGGGTAAACCGGCATGTACCACGCATCGCTGCCGTCGTATACATACGCTCCCTTGGGGCCGTCGGTGATGACGATGATCTTTGGTCCGAGAGTGGTCATCATTTTTGCGAGTTTCTTTGGCTCAGGCTCTTCGGTGTTCAAGATGAGACGGGCCTCTTCTACATTACAGAAAAAAACTTCGGTATGGGCATAGAGATCTTTAAGAGTTTCTGCGCCGAGTTTGATCTGAAAAGTTCCTGGCTGAAATGCGAGCTTGGTTTCAGGGTGCGCTGCGAGGTATGTAGCTATCTCGTGATGATAAGGAAGTGACTGTTCGTTGAGTGACGAGAGGTAAAGCCAGCGGGGTCCTGGTGTGTCGAGGGGGAGGGTGTACGGGAAGTCCTCGTGTTTGATGAGGATCGTGCGCTCGCTGTCGTAGCGAAGTACATAGTGATAGTTGGTCTTGATACCTTCGTATTGTTTGATGTACTGTGTGCCGACGCCATCTTTTTTGAGAGATTCAAGGCATTTTTCTCCGTCGTCGTCTTTACCAAGATTGGTGATGAGGGCGCTCTTGAGGCCGAGACGTGAAGCAGAAACGCAGGCATTGGCACTGTTGCCAACCGCATAGACGACCTCTACAGAGTCATAAGGAATTTTGGTGCCAAAGTCCATACAGATCTCGCACGCATTAGTATCAACGCGACAATTGGTGTGCGCCTGATCTTGGCGAAGCTGAATAAATGCATCGACGACCGTGTCACCGATACCCACAAAGTCTAATTGGTTCTCCATATATAATTTCTATTACCTATTAAGTCTATCTAGTATACCACCATTGATTCATTATGGTATACTAAAAAGCATAACTACATATAAATATGAACACTGTACCAACATTGCGTGAGACAATCCGTATTGCAGAAGAAAAAGGAGTTGCTGTCGGGCACTTTAATATTTCAGACCTCGAGAGTTTTTGGGGTGTTATCAAGGGAGCCAAGGCTGCGGGCGTACCCGTCATTATTGGCGTATCGGAAGGTGAGCGTGATTTTGTTGGCATTCCGCAGGCTGTTGCCCTCGTGAAGACGGTTCGCGATGAAGGATACCCCGTATATCTTAATGCCGATCACTCGTATTCATTTGAGCGTGTAAAGGAGGCAATCGATGCAGGGTTTGACGCAGTTATTTTTGATGGTGCAAAGCTTTCGTTTGAAGAGAACGCGCGTGTCACCAAGCAGTGTGTGGAATATGCACGCAGTGTAAACCCTGAGATCCTTGTTGAGGCAGAGCTTGGCTACATTGGTTCAGGTTCAAAAGTGTTGGATGAAGTTCCTGAAGGTGTGTCGCTTGAAAACCTTACGACCGGCGAGGAATCCGAGCGTTTTGTAAAAGAGACAGGTATCGATCTCTTTGCGCCATCGGTAGGGAACATTCATGGCATGTTGCGTAATGCTCCTGAGCCACGCCTCAATATCGAGCGTATTAAAGAAGTCCGCCAAGCTGCGGGTGTACCCCTCGTGCTTCACGGAGGATCAGGGACGAGCGACGAGGATTTCCAGAGTGCCATCAAGGCGGGAATTGGTCTTATTCATATTAATACCGAGATTCGTGTGGCGTACCATGATGCGGTCAAGGCATATTTGAACGAACATCCTGACGAAACGGCACCCTACAAGTTTATGAAGCCGGCGGTGGACGCGGTGGCTGCTGTTGTGGAAAAGCGCATGAGACTCTTTAATTTCCTCTAAAAGCATCCCGAAAAGGTAAAAATGGCGTAAAAATGCGCCATCTCTTGCCTTTTTCTTAAAAATACGTATACTAACTCAATTATGACAATCACACTCAAAGGAGAAATTCGTGAAGGAAATTCAAAGCTTGCAGAGTTGCGCGCTCAGGGTTTTATTCCCGCAGTATTTTACGGACATAAACAAGCAGCTACACCTTGCGTGTTCCTCTTGAATGAATTCAAGAAGGTTTGGAAAACAGCCGGCGAATCAACCGTAGTAATACTCGAAATGCCTACCGGTAAAGTGAACGCACTTATTACGGAAGTTCAGTATGACCCTGTAAAAGGCGAGCCAGTCCACGCTGACTTCTATGTTATCGAAAAAGGTCATGAAGTTACGGTTCACGTTCCTGTTGAGTTTACCGGCATAGCACCTGCAGTAAAAGACCTCGGTGCTACATTGGTAAAAGCACTTCACGAGATTGAGATTAAAGCACTTCCAGAGAATCTTCCTCATGGACTCACTGTTGATGTTTCTTCACTCGCTACCCTTGATAGTCAGATTACCGCAGGAGAAGTTGTTCTTCCAAAGGGTGTGACATTGGTAACACAAGGTAAAGAAGTGGTTGCCGCTATTGCCGTAGCAAAGGAGGAGGTAGAGACCCCTGTTATGGACCTCGCTTCAATCGAAGTTGAAAAGAAGGGCAAGAAAGAAGAGGAACCAGCTGCAGAGTAACTTCTTAACATTCTCAATACAAAAAAACCGCCCCAAGGTACTCTTGGGGCGGTTTTTTTGTTATAATAGAACCTATATGTTAAAAAGTTTCTTTTTAAAGCTCTCGGGGGCTTTCCTATTGTTTGCCATCGCGCTTGGCGGTTTTGGTTTGGTTGCGAGTGCACAGACTGCTGCGCCATGTGACGCAGCGTGTCGTGCAAAACTCGAAGCAGAGCTTGCGGCGGTAGAAAAAGAAATAAACCTGCAAGACGCACTCGTTAAAAGCAAACAGACCGAAGGGGCGACTCTCAAGCGCGATGTAGATATTTTGAATGCACAGATTCAAAAGACAAAGCTCTCTATTAAGTCTCGAGATATTGCTATCTCTGGCCTCTCTGAGGACATCAGGACAAAAAATAAGACTATTACCGTCTACTCGGCAAAGATTGATCGTGAGCGAGACTCTCTTGCTGCGCTCTTGCGTCGTACTGATGAGCTCGATTCTTATTCTCTTGCAGAGGTGGCACTTTCTGACAAGCCGCTTTCGGAATTCTTTGCTGACGTCGACGCATTTCAGTATGTAGAAGAGGCTATTGGTCAATCGATTGCAGAAGTTGGCGTTGCTAAAAAAATAACCGAAGAGGCAAAAACCGCCCTTGAAGAAAAAAAAGATAAAGAGACCGACATACGCTACCAAAAGGAGCTTGAAAAAAAGTTCCTTGCCGCCAAAGAAACTGAAAAGGCGCGAGTGTTGAAAGTAACCAAAGGGCAAGAGGCTGCTTACAAAAAAGTACTTCAGGAAAAACAAGCCAAAGCGGCAAGTATTCGTGCGGCACTCTTTGCTCTTCGTGACTCCGGAGAGATACCGTTTGGTCAAGCGTATGATTACGCAAAAATTGTTTCGCAAAAGACCGGGATAAGGCCGGCATTTCTCCTCGCTATTTTTATGCAGGAGTCCGGCTTTGGAAAGAATCAGGGGTCGTGTTACTTAAAAGACCCACTTACGGGAAGTGGAGTGGGGAAGAATACGGGAACGCCGTTTGCTGATGTGATGAAGCCAGGAAGAGACGTGAAGCCATTCCTGAACCTTACGGAAAAACTTGGGCGTGATCCATATACCACACCCGTATCTTGTCCACAGCAAGCAGGGTATGGTGGCGCTATGGGGCCAGCACAGTTCATTCCTTCGACTTGGGTGTTGTATGAAAATCTTATAACCAGAGCCCTCGGTATTTCTGTGGCAGATCCATGGCGCGCACGCGATGCATTTATGGCGGCAGGATTTTTATTGAAAGACAACGGCGCAAAAGCGGGCTCATATAGCGCCGAGCGTGATGCTGCTTGCAAGTACTTTTCGGGGTCAAAGTGTTCAAAGTCTTCGTGGGCGGCAACATACGGAAGTCAGGTTATGAGTAAAGCTGCAACTATTCAGGCCACCATGATCGACCCCATCGAGAACTCATAATCAACCCCAGAGGTCTTAAAAGTTGACTTATAAAACGATTTTGCGTATAATATGCGCATTAGTTTAACCGCGCTCGGCGGATTTTTTGTTTAATAAAACCTATGGAAATCAGAAATATCGCAATTATCGCCCACGTTGACCACGGCAAGACCACTCTTACCGATGCTTTGATGCGCCAGACCGGCATGACCAAAGAGGGGACCACGATGGACTCAAACGCTCTTGAGCTTGAGCGTGGTATTACCATTTACTCAAAAAACACCTCTGTTTTTTATAAAGACACGAAAATCAATATTGTGGACACTCCGGGCCATGCAGACTTTGGTTCTGAGGTTGAGCGTGTTCTCCGTTCTATCGACACCGTGCTCCTCCTTGTTGATGCACAGGAGGGTCCTATGCCCCAGACACGCTTTGTGCTCAAGAAGTCGCTCGAGCTCGGCTTGAAGCCAATCGTTGTTTTGAACAAAATCGACAAGCCAGCTGCGCGCCCTCAGGAAGTGCACGATGAAGTGTTTGAGCTTTTCTTTGAGCTTGGTGCAACCGACGAACAGCTTGACTTTACAACCGTGTACGCCATTGGTCGCCAAGGTATTGCAAAGCGCACCCTTGACGAGGAGTCAACCAATCTCGACCCTCTTCTCGATGTTATTTTGGAAAAAGTTCCCGCAGTAAAAGCCGACGCTTCTGCTCCGGTGCGTATGCAGCCTTTCAATCTTGGCTACGACAACTTCCTTGGACGTCTTGCGGTAGGACGTATCTACGAAGGTACGCTTCGCGCAGGATCAACGATTACGGTCAAAAAACCAACCGGAGAAGCACGCACGGGTAAAATCACCAAGCTCTGTACGTTTGAAGGTACTGAACGCAAGGAGGTTGATGAGGCAGTCGCGGGCGACATTGTGATGGTTGCCGGGCTCCCAGATATTTACATCGGCGAGACTATTTGTGCAGGAGCAGATCAAGAAGCTCTCCCTGCTATTAAAGTTGACGAGCCGACTATCTCTCTTAATTTCTTTGTGAACGATTCACCATTCGCAGGACGCGAAGGCAAGTTTGTAACGATTCGCCAGATTCGTGACCGCCTTGACCGTGAGCTCGAGGTCAATGTGGGCCTCAAGGTTGATTTTTCAGCGATGGACTCTTTCAAGGTATACGGTCGTGGGGAACTCCATGTTTCTATCCTTTTGGAACAAATGCGTCGCGAAGGGTTTGAGCTCCAGGTGTCACAGCCACAGGTTATTATTAAAGAGGAAAAAGGCGTCAAGATGGAGCCGTACGAGGAGCTCATTATTGATGTACCCGTAGAGTCATCGGGTGCTGTTATTGAGAAGCTCGGTAAACGCAGGGCGGAGATGGTGAACATGAAGGAGGAGAACGGTATCGTTCGCCTTACTTTCAACATCCCTACACGTGGACTCCTTGGTTACCGTGGGCAGTTTGTGGTAGACACCAAGGGTGACGGTATTCTTTCAAGTCGCTTCGTCGAGTTCCGCGAGTATGCGGGTGAGATTGTAAAGCGCTCAGCAGGCTCGATGGTCTCTATGGCCTCGGGTAAGGCTCTTGGTTTCTCGCTCTACAACCTTCAGGACCGCGGTACGCTCTACATCGGGCCTGGTATCGAAGTTTATGAAGGTCAGGTTATTGGTAACACCGCCAAGGGCGATGAGATGCAGGTAAACCCAACCAAGGGCAAGCAGCTCACCAACATGCGTTCATCGGGTACTGATGAAGCTATCACCCTTACACCGCCATACGACCTCTCTATCGAGCGTGGTCTCGAGACCATGACCGAGGATGAGTATTTGGAAATCACTCCTAAGTCAGTCCGCCTCCGCAAGCAGTATTTGACGGACGCCGACCGCGTACGCGCAACCCGCAAATAGGTATTAATAAAACCCCAGACCCCGTGCTTACAGGGTCTGGGGTTTTAGTTTTCCACAAGGTGCGTTTATTGCGCAACCTGTACTATTGTGGTAAACTAAAAAAGTAAGAAGTTTTCACTCAGTGCTTGCTTGATTCTAGGTAAGAGAGCGAGGAGAACAGGTCATCTTACACAGAATAGAATTAAGCAAAAAAATATGGCAAAGAAATTGTATGTAGGGGGTATCCCTTACTCGACCACAGAAGACGGTCTCAAGGCTGCGTTTGCACAGGCAGGTGAAGTTCTTTCATCAGCAATCATCAT
>MHUY01000003.1:0-14543 GCA_001825115.1 Candidatus Yonathbacteria bacterium RIFOXYC2_FULL_47_9
GGCTGTATTCTAAAGGTCAGAATATTTTGATGGTGGTGCTCGGCGCCAGGTGGACACAAACAAGATTCTGTTTTTTTGAAATATATTTTTATTTCTGTTTTATCTTCGGTAAGTGCTTTGCCGCTTTCGAGATAAAACGGTACGCCGCTCCAGCGTTCATTGTCAACAAATGCTTTGACGCGAAAATACGTTTCAGTTGATGAGTCTGATGCAACCAAAGGTGTCTCAAGATATCCCTCATACTGGCCTCGTACCAGAGAAGATGCTGCTGTGTCGGCGGTCACGGGACGAAGGGATCCCAAAACGCGAGCACGTTCAGTACGAATGCGTGCGGCATCAAGCTCAAGAGGATCCTCCATGGCAATAAATGCGAGCATTTGGAGTAAATGGTTTTGCCCCACATCGCGCAGTGCTCCTATTTCATCATAGAATGCTCCCCTGTTCCCTACTTCTTTTTTTTCATGAAGTACAATCTCCACTTTTTCTATATAGGCTTTGTTCCAAAGTGGCTCAAAGAGCATGTTTGAAAATCGAAACATTAAAATATCTTGAAGCGCCTCTTTCGCGAGATAGTGATCAATACGAAAAACCTGCTCCTCGCGAAAAAGCTCTCCGAGAGTACGGTCGAGTTCTTGCGCCGTCGCAATGTCGTTACCGAATGGTTTTTCAACCAAGATGCGTGTCCAACCCGTTTCGTCGCTGCAAGGTTTTGTAAGTCCTGATGCTGCCAGTTTTTCAAAGATGCCTTTGTAGTACACGGGTGGCACCGCAAGGTAAAAAAGTTTGTTGGTGCATTGTCCAAACAAAGACTCTTCGGTTTCTAGAACTTCTCTGAGTCGCTCGTAACTCTCAGTATTGTCAAATGTTCCTTGGGTGTATGAAATATGCGCAAGAAACTCCTCGAGAATATCTTCTTTAAGAGAACCATCTTTGCTGAGGATGGAATTTTTTGCGACCTCTCGATAATCTTCGTGTGAAAGAGATCGGCGTGATACACCCACTATTTTAAACGCAAACGGTAAATACCCATTTTGAAAAAGGTCAAAAAGTGACGAAATAAGTTTGCGGGTGGCAAGATCTCCTGTAGCACCAAATATCGTAATAATGGTCGGCGGTGGAGTCGTTTCAGTGCGGGGTTGCATACTCCAGAGTATACCTTTTTTACTCTTCTTGATAAAGAGGGTTGGCTCTGAGGGCGATGCCGAGTTCTTGAAGGCGGTTTAAGTATTGAATAACGGTCGTAATGTATTCCGAATGACTCCATGTGAGAGGTGTTGCTGAGAGCTGCTCTCCTGTGTAGGGGTGAATTTGCTCTGAAAGAACCCCTGAGAATGATGCATGCTTGAGTGTCCATGCAAGCCATTTGTGTACGGGTGCAAAATCAGCTTCATTTTTTGCTTTTGCAATATAATATTTTGCCAGCCAGAGCGTCGTAATGATCCATGGATTACCGGGGATACCGCCTGCTGATCGGAAATAGTAGTCACCTTCATATCGTGCAACACCCGAAACTTCTGTTTTGCAGACAAGACGATCTTCTACTTGTTTGATTGCACGAGCAAGACGTGGGTCTTCGACGTCAAGTACCCCGAATGCAAACACTCCATAAATACTCGACATATCGAGAGTATTGTCATAGGTGAGCGTTCCATCATCTGTCACATTAAGCATCTTTACAAAAATGCCTTGCGATTCATCATAGAGATAGGTGAGCATTGCCTGGCGAATCTCAAAGGCTGCGGTGCTGTATATTTGCTCGCTCTTTTCTTTGCCGAGGAGTTTGGCAAATTTTGATGCGGCAATAAGCGCCCCATAGACCGTAGATACGGTGAAGGTATGGATGCCGAATTTTTCCTCCCAAAGGTCATAGGATGCTTTCGGAAGACGGGTTTTTGGATCTCGGTATCCCACCATAAAATCAGCCGCGCGCTTTACAAGGTTGTTGTAGACTTGTTCGACAAACTCAAGGTCTTTGGACTGCACATAATGTTTCCACAGAGCAATGATTACCAGCGCCGTTTCATCTTCTTGGATGGGAAGCTCTATTTTGCCATTACGCATCCAAGGGTGCCACGAGCTTCCCAATGAGCCGTCAGAACGATATTTGTGCATGAGGTAGCCATCATCAGTAATAGCTTCATTGCAGAACAAAAAGAATCGCTCGGCAACATTAAAATCCCCCGCCATATCAAACGCTAGTGCAGAAAGAGCACCGTCTCGTGGCCACATATAGCTGTAGGTGTCGCGACCATTTTGGAGCATATCGGAGTCTGCTGAAGCAAGGATTGCACCGCGGTTATCTGCATGCGTACGAATCATGAGAAGTGACTGCTTAAAAAGCGTAATTTCACTTTCAGTAAGCCCGTAAAAACTAAAATTATATTTATTGACCCATGCGCGCCAAAAATCATGCGTGGTGCGTATCAGATGTCCTGGTTTTTTTTCAAGAGTGTATGCGTTAAGTGCCAATGCTTCTTTAATAGACTCCGCGGCGGCGATCCAGTAGTGAATCGTCCCTTCTTCTCCGGGAGCGAGGTCGAGATAAAAACCAATTACCGAGTCAGAAGGGCCGTGCTCGATAAGGTTTTTGGTAAGGGCGCCGTCTTCAGCATCCTTGAAGCTTCCTTCTTTGCCCTCAATTTTAAAAATACCTGTTGTATAGTCATCAAAGCCTCCCTTTTCTGAAAGGCCGTTGACGAGAAAGACGCGCTTGCCATTGTAGTGGATAATGACATGATTGATAGGGTCGAAATATGAAGTGTCTCCTCGGTGCGATTCATATATCTCGAATTCGTGATTGAAAAAAAGTTTTATAGTACGCGCACGGTCTGATTCATTTTTGACGGTGACCGCGCGTAGAAAAATATTTTTTTCATTGTAGACGGTGTCAGAAAAGTTCAGCGTTACCCCTAGTGTACTGTTTTTTGCTGTGGTCTCGCCAACAAGCGAATCACTTGCTGAACCAATGTGTATGTCCCAGTTTGGGTTGTCGAACCAATTGAGCTGATAGTCAACATAAACACCGACACGATGGGTATAATGCCCCCCCACATGGTTCTCGAGTCCTACATACGGAAAATAGAAATCACGAACTTGCGCGCGCTTGTCAGTGCAGACGAGAATATTTCCGTTACCGAGTGAAAGGGACTTGGGCATGTGTAAATTATACTAGAACAAAAAGTAAAAACAATCAGAAATTATTAAGAAATATGATGAACAGCTACTTTCTTGGGTTTTATGTCATCCAATTCGGGTGCGCGGTAGTTATGAATGCGAAGCTTCATGTCTTGAAGTGCATTCATGTACGCAATGAAAGCCTCATACGGAGTGTTGTAAGGATTGAAATATTTATGAACATCGCCGTCGTTAAACCATTTGGTGCACATGTAATAAAAATGATCCGAGGTCTGCAATTTGCGCCAATCTTCGATTAGGCGCGCGTCGTCAGTAGCGAGAACTTCTCCTTCCATACTGTATATACTTTGTATTGCGTCGTGTTGCATCGCATTTGAAAGCCACGCTGAAAGATCGCGCTCGACATCTGCCCACGACATATAGTTGTGCACATCAAGTTCAGCAACGGGCTCGTAACGCGCTATTGCTTCAGAAGGAGTCACGAAATCATTATCGGGATGTTTGTAGATCTCCTCGGGTAGATGACGCAGGAAATTAAAAATACCCGTGTCTTCCCATTGGTGCTCACCAAAGGTCTCGTAGTCCATAAACAGATTGATTATCTGGCCATTACCGTTGACCTGAGATGCCCACTCCGCAAACTTGGGTGCCGTCAAAGGAAAGTCTGCCCATTCTTTTGACGAAAAGCGAAATGCTATGTCATCCGAGAGACGGTAGTTTTTAAGGAGGAGCTTGATGTTCTTGGTCCCCTGTGGTTTGTAGAGGAAGTTTGGACTCCTCCACCCAAGGACGTGGTCTGCCCCCTCGGCAATGATACCTTTGTACCCCATCTTTTCTACTTCGTGTGCGAGAGCGTTATTGTAGATGAGTTCGGTGTTACGAAATACGGTTGGTGTGACACCAAAAAGTTTTTGTATTTTTTCGCGGTGCATTGCAACCTGGCGACGAAACTCCTCGGGTGAATAGAGAAATGATAGCGAATGATAGTAAGTCTCCTCGAGGACCTCGGCACGACCCGTTGCAACAAGCTTTTGAAATGATTCGAGCGTTTCGGGGCTAAACTCTTCGAGTTGATCAAGGAATACTCCTGAAAACGAGAAGCTTATTTTGAATTCCGGGTGTTTGTTCAAGAGCTCGAGCATTACTGCGTTTGCAGGCAAGTAGCACTTCCCCGCTACTTTGTGGAGAATTTTTTTGTTGTTGATGGACCGTTCAGAATCATCATTGAAATATTCACTGTCACGACCAACGTCAAACACACGGTAATCCTTTACGCGAAATGGTTGGTGCACTTGAAAATAAAAGCAGATTGATGCCATAAAATATTATTATGATTATTATATCAGATTACGCGCACTTCAGGTGGAACACCGCAGTCGCAAATCATCTTTGCATAGTAGTCGATACATTTTTTACTTGCTGCGTCCCAGGTAATTTTTTTAACTTCCTCACGACTGTTACCCCAGAGGGTTTGCCAGAGTGAACGATGCGACACAACACCAAGGATCTTGTTTGCCATGTCGTCAGTATCCCAAAAATCTGTCTTGAGTGCGTGGGTAAGCACTTCGGATACTCCGGACTGCTTAGAAATGAGTACGGGTGCCCCAGCGATGATTGATTCAAGGGGAGTAATACCAAACGGTTCTGATACCGATGGCATTACAAAAAGATCGGCTGTGCGGTAAACAGCACTCAGGTCGTCACCACGAAGAAAGCCGACGAACATTACATTGTTTGAAATACCAAGGTGTGCTGCCTCGAGCATCATCTGTCGCTCCATATCTCCGCTTCCTGCAACAAGAAAGAGTACGTTAGGATTGTGCTCTAGTACGCGCTTTGCTGCACGGATGAAGTACTCTGGCCCCTTTTGGATGGTAATACGCCCCGCAAAGAGTACGATCTTTTGCCCATTGCGTTTGAGTTCTGAAAGACTATCGGGAATATTTGCGTAGTCACATTCATCGATGCCATTGTGTACTACTTCGATTTTTTCAGCAGGGATACCGTAATGCTTGATAATCTTTTCTTTGGTAAAGTTTGAGACTGCAATAATACCGTCTGCATACTCCATCGACATGCGCTCAATGTCGTAGACATCTTGATTGACCCCTTGTCCTCCTGTGCGGTCAAATTCAGTTGCGTGCATATGGAGAATGAGCGGCTTGCCAGAAATTTTCTTTGCTTCAACTCCAGCAAGGAACGACAACCAGTCATGCGCGTGAATTACATCAAAAGATTCCTTTTGAGCAATCTCGCGTGCTCGCAAAGCATAGCGACGGACTTCTTGAAGGAGGGTGTTGCCGTAGATATCTGAAATTATTTTATCTCGTTCGCGCACATACCCCTCAGAGGTGACATAAGGTTTGAGAGAGGATTCAACTTCAAGGAACTTTATTTTTCGCGTGTCAGCAAAAAGGATACTCATAAACGATGCCGTGACGCCCACTTTTTTAGGAAGCACGAAGAGGACATCGATTTGTCTGTTCGCGAGCGCACGAGTAAGGCCAAAACACGCAGTGCCTAAGCCGCCGCTGTTATGAGGTGGAAATTCCCAGCCGAACATGAGTACGCGCATAAATATGTAAAAGGTTTATCATCATTCTAGCACAGTGGTGCAAAAATTGCGCAAGAAATGTGTGGATAGCTACAACCATACTCTCTGTTGCATGCATGGTATACTAAAAATTGGTCGAATAAAGACAAAAACAATTTTTAAAATAAAATTATGCTCAATAATCACGTATACAACCTCCTTCTACAAGCTACCCAAGAGCACAAAAGTCTCTGGCGTATCAAAGATTCTTATAAAAAAGATGCTGAGGGCTGTGCAGAGTGCATTGCTTTCTGGGAAAAGATGGAAAAAGATAAAGAAGGTCATGTTGCCGAACTCGAAGAGATGCTCAAGAAACATATTTAAGAAATAATTTGTTTTACTGATAATATAAAAGACGCCTTTGCTGGCGTTTTTTATATTTCCCGCAAATTATTCAACACTCCTCTCGTTTTTGGCCCCACCGCCCCATACCCCGTAGTTTTCGGTGTCCCCGAAGAGACAATATGGTACTTTTTCTGGAGAAGCTTGATTGCGCGCTCGGTCGCTGGTCCAAAGTATCCGGTCACAAGACCTTCGGGATAGAGGGTAGGATCTTTTTTGAGAAGTTCCTGTAATGCGGAGACATCATTTCCTTTTGAGCCACGAATCATGGTGCGAGAGAAAGAGGGTGCGGAACTCGAAGTAGTGCTTGGTGTTACCGAAGAGGTTGGTACGGCACTCGATATCACCGGTGTACTCACCTGTTCATCCAAGTAGGTCACTACCCCATTGGTGATGGTTTGCATACGCGGTTTCGGAGTATTAAAAAGTACGGTACCAGTAGGCATAATGGGACCACCACCACAGGTGACATCAAAGCTTTGGGTACTAGAGTCGGTGGTGTTCCCTGCATTGTCGAAGGCACGGATGTACCAGGTGTGGGTGCCGCAGGAGAAACCGGTTGCGGTGGTTTGGGTTCCGGTAATGTCGTCGAGTTTGAGGGCATCGTCAGTATAGAGCTGGTACTTTGCAATACCGGCAGGATCACTGGAAGTAGACCAGGTAAAGGTTTGTGAACTGCTGCTGACCGCAGCAACAGGTGTTGCGGTTGGTGCTACGGGGGCACCGGTGTCCTCGGCTACATCAAACGTATGGGTGGAGTAACCACCGGTGTAGGTGAAGGTCGCTTGACCACTGCCGTCAGTGAGTACTGAGGCGTACTGGGCACTGTCGACTAAAACATTGTAGTAGGTGCTTGCTTTGAGGTTACCAATGGTGTGGACGGTGGAGGTTGCCGTAGTAGAGGTCTCGGTCCAAGTCTTGGCATAGTCACCAGAGGTGTTCCAAGTGGTGATGTTCATGTTCATGAACTCACTGTAGTCTCCTGCGGGGAAACCACCGACAGGGGTAATGTTGAACGAAGCAGTGGTTCCTGTCGTGGTGGCATTGGTGTAGCGGTACTTACCATTCTTGTAGAGACGGACTGCTCCCGTGATGTCGATGTCGTGGGTGCCGATGGTGTAAGGGGGTTGGTATTCGTAGGGACCAATGTCGGGGGTACCGTAAATGGGGTTACCGAGGATGTCGGTAGTGTTACCGTCAATGGTGGTGCCGGTATCGATACTGGGAGAGAGTGGTTGGAGGGCAAAGTTACTGTTACTGGTGTCGATGAGGAGGGGGTTCACGAGTTCTTGATTACTAGAACCTTTGTAGGTGGTCCAATTCGCATCACCAGCTGTATCCCAAAGATTGTGTGATGTGGTGACTGTTGGGGTACCAAAAATAAAATTAAACCCAAAAGAAACTCCTGTATTCCCCGAAGCGATATTGTTTTTTAGGGTCATACTTATCCCCGTATAAGCAAACAAATTTAAACCTTTCCCTCCATTCCCATACGAAAGAACGTTATAAACTTGAGCGTTGGTCGGAGAGCCAATATATACCCCTTCAGTATTGTTGCGCGTGGCAACACTGTATTGAAGTATATTGTTCGTCCCGTCCATATATATGCCCGCTTCAGAATCATATGTCTCAATTCCTGACGCCGTCTGTCTAGAGCTTGTTATGTATGCACCGTATGCATTTGCATATCGAACAATGAGATTTTGGTAGGTAATCTGTGTTTTAAAATTACCAATAATACCGTAATCACGAGAAGCCGCTTCAATATGCGTTGAGTTGATCACTTCTCCGACAGCGAGACGATAGTATAAAACATTTGAAGCCCAGAACCATTCGCCAGGGTTAAGAGTTGCAGCAGCTCCGCCCTGAGTTTTCTTAGTTAAGGAAGTGATGGACGCTCCTGCTGCAAGAATCTGTATGTCTGTCGTAGTTGCCTGCTGATAGGTATTCGCATTCCCGCCACTATACACACTCCATCCTGTCGTCATATCGGAACTCCCCCAGATCTCTGGCTTATTGCTTGCATCTACGCCTCGAAAAGTAATCACCGACCCAGAAGTACCACTGCGGACAGGTGAAAGTGTTTCTCGGTAGGGTACGCCAGCATTTTTAATGATAACAACCGTATTCCCTGCTGACGCAGTATCCCCCGCCTTAGTAAGGGTCGCCCACGGAAGCGCTTGCGTCCCGGGGTTACTGTCGCTCCCTAGTACGTTGTCTACATAAAAAGTGTAGCTAGATGTGTAGGCGGTATTAATGTTGATAGTGGGTGTCGATACGGTTGTTGTGGAGACTCCTCCGTTATTGAACGCTTTTACATACCATGTATGAGAACCTTCCGAGAGACTATTCGTTGGTGTTGCCGAGGTTCCGATAATATTATCTTTATCTAAAACCCCATCAATAAAAAGCTGGTATTTAGAAATACCTAAATAACTATCAGCGGCACCCCACACAAATGTGGGCGATTGAGTTGTAGAAACGGTATTGTTTGCGGGAGAGGTAGTATCAAAAGAGGTAGTAAAGTATGTCTCACCTTGGCTTGCCGGACCTAAGATTGAATATGTATCGATGCGCGAAAAATTTGCAGCGCTATCGGTCGCATTATCGGCTGTGAGCCATACGAAGTATTTATCGGTAGTGGTGGCAAAAATTGGCGAAGTGCTGGTCGCGGTAAGACTTGTATATTCAGTGATTTTGGTTCCCCCAAGCGCTTCGATTGCACTCAGGGTCAACTCTCCTGCTTGAAATGCTGGGCTTGAGGAAAACTGAAAAAGCACTTCTTTGATGCGACGCGTTTGCTTAAAGGGGTAAATCGTAAAATTGATTCTTCCTGTTGATGTGGCGACTGTTACTGCTGGCGGTTGGAGTAATATTTGACTACTTGAGAGCGCGTTAGCGGTAGTGTAGTTGACCTGTCCAAAACCATAGGCTGTCCGGCTGTATCCTGTTGCCCAGTTTGCGCCCGTCTGGCGCAGGGCCGCTTTTACATCAAACCAATTCCATGCAGGAGTTGAGGTTGAATGCAGGTAACGAAGTGCTGACATCATACCAGCATTTGCTGCGGTTAAGCACGACAAAGAACTGGAGCAAAATATCGTTTGGTCCAACCGCCACTCAGCCCCATACCCTGATGGATATGTCGTGATACCCGGTGCAACAAAAAACGCAGGTGGTGGTGTTCCCGCAGGCATCACCGGACTCGCACTGTATGCATAATTGTTGGCAAGATCGTAGGTTGCCGAGAGATCGTATTCGCTGATGCTGTCACCTGGGTACCCGGTGAAGGAAGAAGTGTAAAGATTGTAGGGAGCTTGTGATGGCACCAAAACGCCGGATTCGTTGTATCTTTGGGTGGCGGCAAGAGCCGCATTGGCACTACTCCCCGCATACCCACTCGCCATATCAGTACTGTGTACAACAATATCGGTACCAACATGTCCTGTGCCGAGCAACATGTTTATAGTGCTTACAATACTGTCATATGCATGACGCGAGTTCGAGAGTATCTTGATCGTGGTTGTTGCGTCCGCGTTGTGCACATTGAAACCAAAAAATATACAAAAAAAGAGAGTCCCCAAAAGGAATCTTTGGTTGTTGCTTTTCTTATATCTACAATCAGGAAATTCAGTCATTGTCACATTTAATCCTCCTATCATATCACGATAGCCCTATAACCATGAAGGTATTTCTATAGGCACCTTGCATTTTAATACTAAATATGGTATAATTGCACTTAATTATGAATCCAGAACCTTTAGAGTTTCCCGTCCGTATCAACAAGTACCTCGCCCACAAAGGTTTTTCTACGCGCCGCGGCGCAGATGAGCTCATTGAAAAGGGGCAAGTCACTATAAACGGCAACATTGCCAAACTTGGCGACCAAGTTCAAGAGAGTGATGTGGTTGAGGTTTCCGAGAAGGTGCTTGCGCAGAATGCGCTTCGTCATCGCTATGTTGCCTATCACAAACCGATTGGTGTCTCAACCGATGCACAAGAAGGCTCAAGGGCTATTATGTCAGAGCTCCCTGCCCTCCGCGGACTCTTCCCTCTCGGTCGCCTCGACAAGGACTCACATGGTCTCATTATTCTCACCAACGACGGTCGTCTTACTGAGCGCCTTCTACACCCTTCTCGCATGCACGAGAAAGAATACCTTGTGCGCGTAGACAAGCCAGTGTCCGATACCTTTATTCGTCACGTCGAACGCGGTATTTTGATTGAAACCTACAAGACCAAACCTGCAAAAGCACGTCGTGCCGGAGAAACTATTTTTTATATCACGTTGGTTGAGGGCAAGAAACATCAGATTCGCCGTATGTGTGCCGCCGAAGGCTACCAAGTCCAAGAACTCACGCGAGTGCGCATTATGAATATAAAATTGAACGACCTCAAAGAAGGCGCTTACCGCGATATCGCAGGAGTAGAACTGATGACACTCCTCAAAGACATCGGCCTCTAATTAAAAGACCGCATCACGCGGTCTTTTTTTTTTGTTAAAATCCCTCACTTGCCCAAAGGGGGGCTTTGTTTGTTGTGTAAGCGAGGATGGCATCACGGAGTGACGGCGGAAGGATAACCGCACTTCGTATTTCGTCGGGAGTAAGCCATGCGAATTCTATGTGGTCTTCTTTGCTCACCATTTCCTGTTCATCGAGAGTTACCTCAAACACCAGATTTATTTCCTGAGACACTTTACCTTTGGATTCATATTTATTTTCACTCGCTCCAATAAAGCGCCTGACTTCACCAGTGGCACCAACTTCTTCTTGTATCTCGCGCATCAGGGCCTCGGGAGCGCTTTCTCCTGTCTCTATGTGTCCGCCAGGGAAAAACCAATGTCCATCTTTTTTGCTGTGGCACATTAAAAACTTCCCCTCTGACTCGATGACCGCACGAACAATATATTCAATAGGTACCATAATTTAAAAATTAAAAATGATTAGAAAAAACCATTAAACCAATGATACTAGCGCCTGCCACAACAATAAGGACAAAACCTCCCATAACATCTTTTATCTTGCCGATCAAAGTGTCAGTGTTCGACTCAACCTTGTTACAAAGGTCCTCGACAGCGGTGTTGACCATCTCGGCAGCAAGCACTGCAGTAATACAAGCGGCAATAAAAGCCCATTCGAGTTTTGAAAAGTTCAAATATACACCCGCAACAACAACTCCAAATGCGCATAGTATTTCAATACGAAAATTCACCTCTTCGCGCCATGTCGTGCGGATACCATTTGTCGCCCACCTAAAACTGTTTATTACTTTCTGCATTGCTATATACTATACCGTCGAGCGAGGAGCGACGCAAACACAAATAATTTTGTTGTCCCATAGGCAATAAAATTATTTGTGTTTATGGCGTCCGAGCGATGGTGGTATATGGTACTCCTTATACCACCCCAACACCTCTTCGGTAAAAGAATTTGCGTATTTCTTCGACGACAATTATCGACGACGCGATAAGGATAATGACGAGCCATTCCTCGTACCCGAGCGATACCGTGTGCATAAGTTTTTGTGCGACAGGATTGTAGAGTACCAGCATTTGAAGCGAGACGACAATTATAGTAGCACCAACCAGGAACTTATTGGAAAAGGGATTCATCTGGAATATCGACCGGTCCTCCGAGCGGCAGTTCCATGCGTTAAACCACTGAAATACCGCAAGAAGGGTAAGTGACACGGTCCATGCTTTTACCATATCAGTCTCAAAATAGCCTTGGAATAAATAGAGCGTCCCTACAGCCATAGGTACCGACATCAAAAACATCCTCCATGCCATAAGCTTATCTACGAGATATTTTTTAGGCCGCTCAAATTTACGCTGGAGAAGACCTGGTTCTTTGGGTTCCATTGCCAGTGCGGTGTCGAGGAATCCATCAGTTACAAAGTTGAGCCAAATGATTTGTGCGGGTAAAAGTGGTAATGGGTACGCGAGGAGGAGTGCTCCGACGATCGTCAAAACCTCGCCTGCACTCGTTGAGAATAAGTACAAGATTACTTTCTTGATGGTCTTGTAAATGTTCCTCCCTTCCTCAATTGCAGCAACAATACTCCCAAAGTTATCATCGAGGAGCACAATATCCGAGGCTTCTTTTGCGACTTCGGTACCAACTTTTCCCATCGACACACCGAGGTTTGCTGCAGAAAGCGAAGGGGCGTCGTTGACCCCATCACCAGTCATCGCAATAGTCTCGCCACGTGCTTTATAAGCATTAACGATACGCAGTTTGTGTTCGGGGCTCACGCGGGCAAAGACCGACACATGAACAAGTCTCTCTGCAAGCTCTGCGTCTGAAAAACCATCGATTTCCTCCCCGGTGAGGACGTTATCTCCTGTGTGGTATATACCAGCCTCTTCTGCAATCGCTTGCGCCGTGATCATGTGGTCGCCCGTGATCATCACGACGCGTACGCCCGCCTCGGTCGCTTTTTCTATCGCGTCCCGCACCTCGGGCCGCAGGGCATCTTTCATGGCAAAAAAACCTACAAAAGTGAGGTCAGGCAGGGCTTCAGCACGAAGACTTACCTGCGAATGAGTAGATACAGCTACCGCCAAAACACGTAGGCCTTCTCGAGAAAACTCAGAAAATAAATCATGTAGCGTATCCTTCTCTTCCCTTGATAGCACATGGTCGTGTCCATCCCGACGCACCTTTTGTGCATACCCAAGAATTACTTCGGGGGCACCAACAACGGTGGAAAATATTTCACCACCAACACGGTGCGAAGTTGCGTGGTACTTGAGATGGTAGTCAAATGGTATTTCCGCAACCAAGGGTTGCTCTTGTTCTAAAACGTCTTTATGAAAACCGAGTTTGTGTGCAAGGACGAGCATTGCTGCTTCGGTAGGGTCGCCAGCAACGCGCCATGTGCGGTCCTCCTCAGAAAACAATACGCGTGCACTCGCACAAAAAGCAGCAACCTTACCCATCAAGAGGAGCTCGGGATGGTTTGCCGGATCAACAACTACGCCTTCTTGTCGTACATTCCCTTCGGGGTCGTATCCGGCACCTTCAATTTCAAACACCTTACCATCGACGTATACCTTTTGGATGGTCATCTCATTTTTGGTCACGGTACCCGTCTTATCAACCGCGATTACTTGCACATGTCCAAGCGCCTCAACGGCGTGCAATTTCTTAACCAACGCATTACGCTTACTCATACGCCACACACCCGTAGCGAGAACAAGCGTCATTACGATAGGCAGACCCTCGGGGATGACCGAGACCGAGAGCGACACAACAGTCGCAAACATTTCCTTTAAGGGTTTGCCCTGTGCAAAGCCGAGTAAAAAGAGTAGAGCACTTATGCCAGCGACCACCAAGATGATGGCACGAGAGAGGTTCTTGATATTATCCTTGAGTGGAATTTCTGTATCAATCGCGGCAACCTCGCGGGCGATTTGCCCCACGACCGTGTCTATACCAACAGCCACCACGACCGCACGGCCACTTCCGCCAACAATATGCGTTCCCTTGAACACCATGTTTTTTTGATCGAGTGGAGAGAGGTTTACCTGATCAATCACCTCAGCGACCTTGTGTACGGGTTCTGATTCACCGGTCAGTGCTGATTCGTTAAGGTTGAGTGAGCTTGAGGTTATAACGCGTGCATCAGCAGGGATCTTTTCCCCTTCAAACAATACAATAACATCACCAACGACAATCTCGGTGTCAGGAATGATAACCTCGCGCCCGTCGCGTACTACTGTTGCTTTAGTTTCTACAAAACGCCTAAGCGCACGAAGGGTATTCTGTGCGCGCCCTTCTTGAATAGTCCCTACAATAGCATTGAAAAATAGAACAAAGAGTATAACGGTGCCATCAAGAACCTCACCTATTGCAAAAACAGCAAGACTTGCTGCGAGGAGTATATATATGAGAGGGCTCTGAAACTGACGCAAGAAAACAACCGCCAAGCTGTCGACCTTGGCTTCAGGTAGCTTGTTTTGTGTGCCCTCGCGCAAACGCCGAAGAACTTCACCCTCAGGAAGCCCCTCATCAGAAGTCTTGAGGAGTGCCAGCACCTCAGGAATTGTTTTTGTGTACCATTGGTTCTCCATCAGTAGTATGATCAATCATACCATTTTTTACTTTAAGAAATAGCTACTACTTAGCATTTTTAAAATACCAATATACGGCAATACTCAAGATGGCTCCAAAGAAGCACCAAACAGAAACGAACGAGGTGGTGTAAAAATAGTACGCCGTCCCAAATGATACGGCAATCAATGTACCAAATATATTGATTATTTTATTACTCGAGAAGAAGCAACTGACACAGGTCGCCAGTAAATATAACCCCATGATGAGTGCGCCATGTTCTGTCGGCATCGGGTACACAATGCTTTTGTTCACGATATGAGAAATCACTGGGTTGCTCATAATAAAATAGAGAAGGTACAAGCTTACTCCAACACCTAGCCCCTGAAAAACCGCGAGTATTTGTTTGCGGTTTGGGT
>MHUY01000003.1:14590-15336 GCA_001825115.1 Candidatus Yonathbacteria bacterium RIFOXYC2_FULL_47_9
ATTAAAAAAGGATGCCCCATAACCAAACGAAAGCCAGACCAGTCCCTCAATCCCCTGCTGCACGCCAAACAAAAGAGGTATTGCCGCAAAAGGAACATCTCTTTTTTTCTTTGCTTTCTTGAGTGTTGTGACCCCTGTTGCAGACAATGCTGCCCCAGCGACAAAACTTGCTGTTGCTGAAAAACACATATTCAATGATTATTACATATTTAAACTATTTCTCCTCAACAAGAGTGCATTAAATGCCACAATGACGGTGGAAACACTCATAAGCATCGCCGCTACTGCAGGCTCAAGGATAATGCCGCGTGAAGCGAGCACACCCGCCGCTAGAGGGATGGCTAAAATGTTGTATCCTGTCGCCCAAAAAAGATTTTGTATCATTTTGGTGTAGGTGAGCTTTGAAAGACGAATGATTTTAGGGATATCACGCGGGTCATTTTTAACCAAAATAATACCTGCAGACTCGATCGCCACATTGGTCCCCGCACCGATAGCAATCCCCAGGTCTGCTTGTGTCAGAGCCGGAGCATCATTCACCCCGTCACCCACCATCGCGACAACGTGTCCCTTTTGTTGCAGGAGTTTAACTTTCTCGGCTTTTTCGTGAGGGAGTACCTGTGCAAAATATTCATCGATACCCAGTTCACGCGCGACCCATGCCGCCACATCAGGCGCATCGCCGGTAATCATTGCGGTACGAATATGAAGCGCGTGTAGTGTACGAATGGCCTCGCGGGATTCTT
>MHUY01000004.1:0-2244 GCA_001825115.1 Candidatus Yonathbacteria bacterium RIFOXYC2_FULL_47_9
AAAGAAAAAACAAACGTAACGCTCGAAGAAGAAGTAGTGATGATGAAAGTGTAGTGAGTAAAAAAAATTTTAATAATAATTTTTATTTTAAAAAATAAAATAAAAAAGTTATCCACAGTTTAATAACAAAAAAGTATTGTGTTTGTTTTTTGTATGCGCGATAATATTAGTAGATCAGTACACAGAGTATGAAATTAAATTTTCATACACGAATGATCCGATAGTCGCACATGATTGTATAAAGTTTTACTTTGTATAATCGGTCGAAGATTATTGTAGATAATAATTTGCATATAAGTTTGATGACGCATCACCGCATCATCAAGCGCAACAAAAAAACATGGCAGCAAAAAAGAAGGTAGCAAAGAAAGCAGTAAAGAAAGCTGTAAAGAAGGCTGTAAAGAAGGCAGTAAAGAAAGTAGCAAAGAAGAAAGTAGCAAAGAAGACTGCAAAGAAGCGTGCATAATATCGCTTTAGCAAAACCCCCCTCTCAAGGGGGGTTTTGCTTTTTAGGGGTTTTGCAAACCCCAACAAGTCGCGTAAAGGGGCGTCGCCGAGGTCACTTTTTTATGCTAAACTACCCCTATGTCATTTTTTACATCCATATTTGGCGGGGAACCGACCAGGCGTTATTTACCCATTGTAGAGAAAATCAATAATTTTGAGCCGTCAATGAAGGCGCTCTCGGACGGGGCCCTGCGCGATAAAACAGCAGAATTCAAGGGGCGTCTCGAGGAAGGCGCAAAGATAGACGATATTCTTCCTGAAGCATTTGCGGTAGTGCGCGAAGCATCACAGAGGACTCTTGGACAGCGTCACTATGACGTGCAGCTCATGGGAGGACTCGCTCTCCATGAGGGCAAGATTTCTGAAATGATGACCGGCGAAGGAAAGACCCTCGTGGCGACACTTCCTGCGTATGTAAATGCCATCACGGGTAAAGGAGTGCATGTGGTGACGGTGAACGACTATCTTTCACGTCGTGATGCGACATGGATGGGGCAGATTTACTCGTTCCTCGGTCTCTCGGTGGGTGTGCTCAATCACGACTCGTCATACTTGTATGATCCTGAACACAAAGACAGGGATGCCGAGCGCGACGAAGTCGGCTCGTTCAAGGTTATCCACGAGTTTATGCGTCCTTGTTCAAAACGCGACGCGTATGCAGCAGATATTACCTACGGTACCAACAACGAATTTGGTTTTGACTATTTGCGCGACAATATTGCGTATTCACCCGAGGATCTTGCTCAACGTGAGTATCATTATGCGATTGTGGATGAGATTGACTCGATTTTGATTGATGAAGCGCGCACCCCGCTCATTATTTCTGCGCCGTCAGGTGACGCAGAAAACCTCTATGAAGTATTCGCGGGGATTGCGTCAAAACTTCACGAAACAGAGCACTATACGGTAGATGAAAAACTAAAAGCGGTTCAACTGACCGAGGAGGGTATCAACAAAGCCGAAGAGCTTTTGGGTATTGATAATATTTATACCGAGCGTGGCGTGAAATACGTGCATCACCTAGAAACAGCAGTTCGCGCAAAAGCGCTCTTTGTCCGTGACAAAGAATATGTGGTCCGCGAAGATGAAGTATGTATTGTCGATGAATTTACGGGGCGTATGCAGCCGGGCCGTCGCTGGTCAGAGGGCCTTCATCAGGCTATTGAGGCAAAAGAAGGAGTCAAGATTCAACAAGAGTCTCGTACCTTTGCATCGATTACTTTTCAAAACTATTTCCGTCTTTATGAAAAGCTTGCAGGTATGACCGGCACTGCAGAGACTTCGAGTGAAGAATTTTTCAAAGTGTATGGTCTCGAGGTGGTAAAAGTGCCTACTAATCGTGGCGTGGCACGTATCGACAGCAACGACCTCATTTTCCAAACAGAAAACGGTAAGTTTAAAGCAATCGCCCGCAAGGTCAAAGAGCTTAATACTAAGGGTCAGCCCGTACTCATCGGTACCGTCTCGATCGAAAAGAATGAGCTCCTTTCAGAGTACCTTAAACGCGAAGGGGTGAAGCATGAGGTTTTGAACGCGAAAAATCATGAGCGTGAGGGTGAGATTATTGCACAGGCGGGACGCAAGGGGGGTGTGGTCATTGCGACCAACATGGCAGGTCGTGGTGTGGACATCAAGCTCGGCGGTAATCCTGGGACGCGTGAGGAAACCGAAGAGATCAAGGATCTCGGAGGACTTTTTGTTCTCGGTACCGAGCGTCACGAGGCACGTCGCATCGAC
>MHUY01000004.1:2263-15730 GCA_001825115.1 Candidatus Yonathbacteria bacterium RIFOXYC2_FULL_47_9
GACCCAGGTGAGACACAATTCTTTGTTTCGATGGAAGACAGCCTGATGCGCGTATTTGCGTCTGATGTCGTAAAAAACATGATGGGCAAGCTTGGTATTCCCGAAGACGAGGCTATTCAAAACAAGCTCATTTCGCGCTCACTCGAGACCGCACAGGAAAAGATTGAAGGGTTCCATTTTGATGCCCGCAAGCATGTGCTTTCATATGATGATGTGATGACCCAGCAGCGCGCCTATGTGTATGGCACCCGTCGCGAGGTGTTGATGAACGGACTTGATGGCGCAAAAGCATATCTCGCAGAGATTGTTGCCGGAGACCCTGAGGTTATGGCGCATATTGAACAAAAAATCGCAGCGATTGGCGAAGAAGAATTTTACCGCGCGGTCAAACGCCTCATTTTGCAGGTTATTGATATGATGTGGATGGAACACCTCGAATCGATGGAGTATATGAAATCTTCGGTCAACCTCCGCGCATACGGTCAGCGTGAACCGCTTGTTGAATACAAAAAAGAAGGCCTCCGTATGTTCCGCGAAATGAAAGAGTCGGTACAAGGCGAGATACTCCGCATTCTGCCTACGATCGGCGCTGGTGCTTTTGTAAAAGAAGAAGAACAGGCGCGCAAGGTGGTCAAGCAAGCACTTGAGATTGGCGGGGGAGAGGGCGAGAAATCAGCTGCGACACCTATTCACTCCGATAAAATAGGACGTAACGATCCTTGTTCATGCGGTAGCGGAAAAAAATACAAGCATTGCCACGGAGCGTAACGCTATGGATCGCCAAAAAGTGCAACAGAATAAGGAGGCGGTAAGGTGGATGGAACAGGCATCACAAGTTGCAGGGGAAGCTCTGTGTCTCAAGGCAAAATGCGGCACCGTCATTGTGAAAGATGGCGAGGTTATCGGCGAGGGGTATAATGCGCCAGCTTTGGATAAAGAAGAAAACCGAATGTGCGGTAAGGAGTTCGGCGTTGGTAAGCCAAAATATGACAAGACTTGCTGTATGCATGCTGAATGGCGGGCAATCATGGATGCCCTCCGTCGCAACCCCGAGCATCTCCAGGGAGCGCGGTTGTATTTTGTACGCGTTGATGATCAGGGAAATATAAAAATGTCCGGCAAGCCTTACTGCACGACCTGTAGCAGGCTCGCGCTTGATGCGGGGATTGCCACCTTTGCCCTCTGGCACGAGGAAGGTATCGTTGAATATCCGACAGATGAATACAACAAGCTTTCTTATCAATATGTGCACAAAGCGCTAGAATAGAAACGTATGGAATACCATAAACTCGTACGCGATAAAATTATCGAGCGGATCGAAGCAAAAGGGGAGAAGGCGATTTTTCATATTGCCGACGAGGTGGAATATTGGGCGAAGCTCAAAGAGAAACTCCGCGAAGAAGTAGAAGAATTTTTAGAAGCAGAGAGTGTCGAGGAGCTTGCGGACATTGCAGAAGTCCTCGACGCAATAATGAAACACAAAGGCTTTACGAAAGAAGCGCTGGTGGCAGAGCAGCAAAGGAAGGCTGAAGAACGCGGCGCATTTGAAAAGCACATAATCCTCGATGAATCATAAGCATTTCCCCGAGGACGGTCCTCGGGGAAATGCTGTAATAAATTTATGAAAGAAATAATCAGACCTGGTATTTACGAACACTATAAAGGTCACCAGTATCGAGTGCTTGGGGTGGCAAAACACAGCGAAACGCTTGAGGAAATGGTAGTTTACCAGGCGCTTTATGGAGAAAAAGGGCTTTGGGTGCGACCACTCAAGATGTTTTTGGAGGAAGTTGAAGTCGCCAGGGAAAAGATGCCGAGATTTAGGTTTGTAGGGGTCAATGGCTGATTTTGACGGTAAAACACCAAAAAGAAGTTGTAAAGGGGCGTTTCAGAATACCCTTGTTTTACAAGTATATTCTACCATTTTTTGCAAATATACTCGCTTGAAAGCGGTCAAAACTATTGACTTTTTGGCTCGACTATGCTAGTATGTGCATATCGTCAATGAAGAGTAAGTGCACCTTTCGTTAGGTGTCTTTTTCTTTAAAGAGGGTTCTCGGGCGATATACAGATACGGCGTTCGGCAAAGCATAAATTGCCATTCCATGAAAAAACAAACAATACAATTCGCGCGTGGGCTGGTACTGCTTCCTTTTTTTACCGCCGGCTCACCATTTGCGATGTTATATGAGATGAACGTATTCTCGCAGTACAATGCGGTGGCTACAGTCTCGCTTGCTGAGGAACACGCCGACAAGATCGACGCGT
Organism: Candidatus Yonathbacteria bacterium RIFOXYC2_FULL_47_9; assembly: GCA_001825115.1. Taxonomy (GTDB): domain Bacteria; phylum Patescibacteriota; class Minisyncoccia; order Phycocordibacterales; family UBA1550; genus UBA1550. The sequence goes on from MHUY01000004.1 coordinate 4,532, forward strand.
ACTTTGCCAAGCGCAATATGCCCCTCGAAGGGTACGGCGCAAAAATGGTTGCCGAAGCTGAGAAGAACGGTCTCGACTGGCGCTTGATCCCTGCAATCGCAATCAAGGAGTCTACGGGCGGTAAATTTGCCTGTGGGTACAATCCTTTTGGTTGGGGTTCATGCAAGATCAAGTTCAAGAGCTGGGATGCAGCTATTGAAACGGTTGCCAAGAACCTTGGTGGTAACAATCCCACGACCGCACGCTACTACAACGGCACAACGACCGAAGAGAAGCTCCATCATTACAACGGCTCAGTTGTTCCGACCTACACCGGCGAAGTAACAGAGTTTATGAAGCTTATTGAAAAAGGCGCGTAGGGCAGAATTTAATATATTTAATATAAAGGTAAAACCGCCACAAGGACAAAGCCTTGTGGCGGTTTACATTTTTTCCCGCTGTGATACTATCTTCCCTAGGGTTTTTTGATTTTTTAAGGAGAGATGCGATGACTGACATACTCAGTACAAAAGAGGTCGATGCGAAACTTGCTGAAATTGCCCACCAAATAAGGGAGCAGTACAACAATTTGAATCATGGCATCGATGCTGGGCATGATGTGATGGTAGTTCACGCAGACCGCAAGCTTGTTCACCTTCGTCGTGAATGGGACAAACCACTCTTGCTTCAAGGCGTCATTTGTGGCGAGTGTCAAAAAACAAGACCGCTTTCGCAGTGGAAATTTTTCTACGGATGGGATCATGAGATGGTCGAAGCAATACAGATACGATGTCCTTGCTGTGGTCTTACCGCTCCGTTGAGCGAGCACTCGATGTCGGCGCGTATCAATTGGTTGATTGGTCACGCATACGCAGAGCCCAAGGAATTTCTTCCTAACGTTGAAATTGCTCCTGCTAAAGGTTCTTAATAGAGAACAACTTCATTCTTTTCCAGTCAAAAACCGCCGTGAGCCCCTGGGGCTTCGGCGGTTTCTTTTTTATTTTTTGGTACTTGTAGCAGTCTTTGTTAATGCGGCTTTTTCACGAGCTTCGCGAAGGCGTTTTAGTTGAGGGATGATCTTTTCGAGGTCGTCGGTGCTCTTGAATCCGTAATAGTTCTCATCTCCGATGACGAGCGCAGGGAGAGTGTTTTTTACGCCGTAAATCGATCGCAATGTTTTAACCGCTGAAAGGTCGAGGTTGTAGTCGAATGAATAGATACGAAGCTCGGGATATTCTTCACGAAGTTTGGTGAGTACATATCCTTCGCGTTTGCAGTCCTCGCAGTCGCCTTTGTTGGAATAGAAATAGATAATGGTGATTGGTTTTACGCCACATTTTTCATTAACCTGCTTGACGAGCAGGGAGTCCTTGATCTGAAGAAGTGAATAGTATTTTTTGAGCGAAAGCACCTCAGGGTTTTCACCGCCGAGATTGTCCTCCATGTAGGAGAGTTTTTGAGTGAGCGAGTTGAGCTCTTCAGAAAAAGCGGTCGAGTGGTCGATAGCTTTGCAGGAAGATTCTTTCAGGAGGGCGAACTGAGTTTCCGAAGAGAGGAGGTCGAGTGAGATCTTGTCCTCGATTGATTTTACTTCAGCGAGGCGGCGTTCGGCAAAACGGTTACTGGCGAGAAGTGCACCAAAAAACACCATCGCCGTGATGACAAAGGAGAGCACATATTTTCTTGTTTCGATCTTTGCGCGCATAGTATTTATAAGGGTTTAGCGCCAGCTAGTGGTTTTTGAGAACACGACATTCCACACGGCGCGAGTAAACCAGAGTGGTGCCACAATACCATAGAGTACGAGGAAATAAAAGATGCTCGTGGTGGGACGGAAGCGACCCTCGGCAAGCTTAACACCGTTCCAAATGATCACGAGCCCAAGTCCAAGGAAGACGTAGGAGAGGATTGCCATAAAGTCTGTATTAAAAAAGAACGAATCAAACTGAGGCATGGCGAACGAAAACCCCGTAGTGCTAATCTGGACTGCTTTATCAAGAAGGCGTTGTATCATATGGAACGCAATGAAGCCAAAGTTGTAGAGGAAAATAAAGACACCAAAAAACGAGAGGGGAAGGGTGATCATGCCGAGGATGCCATACGCACGACGGAATATCATAAAGCGGTAGTCGAGGGTATTTTTCATGGTACCGTACGCCCAGCGAAGACGTTGGCGGTAAAGTTTGTAGAGCGTGCCGGGAGCCTTTGTGTGGACCTGTGCGGTGTGTACATTGCGGATGCGCATATGATGAGACTGCATACGGAGCGCAAACTCCATGTCCTCGGTGTTGTGCGCCTTTTTATAGAGGCCAATTTTTTCGAATACTTCTTTGCGGAATATTGAAAAAGGTCCTGGCGTGACGTTGATTGCGTCGAGAGGGGAGAGCATGCGCTTCAGAAAGGCACCCGTGTGGTACTCGGTGCGCTGCATTTTCTGGAGGATAGTTTTGGGTTCATGAACGACGAGCATCGGCGTTGCTGCCATCATGAGCTTGTCTTCGTTGAATGCGCGCGCAATTTCGAGCAGGGCATCCTTTTCAACAAACGAGTCGGCGTCGAGACAGCCGATGAGTTCGGAGTTTGATTCCTCGATACCGAGATTTACTGCGGTATGCTTGCCGCCGTTTTCTTTTTTGATGAGAGTTATCTGGGGATTGTTTGCAAACTTTTGGACGACTTCCCATGTGTGATCAGTCGAGCCATCGTCGATAATAAAGATATTGAGCTTGTTTTTAGGATAATTCAGACGAAGTAATGAGTGTACCGTACCAGCGACAGTGGTCTCCTCGTTCCAGCAGGGGATGATAATCGTCGTAGATGGATAATATGAAAGTTTTTTACTATTTGGTTTGGTCTCAAGTTTTCCGCGTTCCTCAAAAAAGGTGATGAGAAAGAACACCTCGAGGTAGAGGGTTATAAAGAGGAACGCATACAAAATACTGTTGAAAAACGCTTCGACCATGATGATAAAAGAGCCCGTCGGACGGGCTTTGATTACTCTAGTATTATACCAAATTTTTGCCAATATAGCAATAATCTCACCTTTATTATTGGCAGGTAACTTTTGCCTCTGTTTTGTCATATATGGTATGATACCTTATATGACAAAACAGATATTTATGACCAGGCGCATTCCTGCGCTTGCCGAGGAGATGCTTCGTGCGGCAGGGTATGAGGTGACGGTGAGCACTAAGGATGGTGTGCTTACGCGCGATGAACTAAAGTCCGCTCTTGTTGAGAAGCAGTATGATGGCGTAGTCTCGCTCCTTACTGACTCCATCGATGCAGATATTATTGCGACGATGCCGCCATCAGTTAAAATTATTGCCAACTATGCGGTAGGGTTTAACAATATTGATGTTGCCGCAGCACGCGCGCGAGGAATGGTGGTCACCAATACTCCCGATGTTCTCACGGCCACGGTCGCCGAACATACCGTCGCCCTCATTTTAACCGCTGCTTCGCGTATCGCCGAAGGTGATCGTTTTATTCGCGAGGGTAAGTTTGTTGGTTGGGACCCGCTCCTTCTCTTGGGTATGGATATAAAGGGCAAGACCCTTGGTCTTTTGGGTGCAGGGCGTATTGGTTCAGAGGTCGCGGACATTCTCCATAAAGGTTTTGGTATGGAAGTGCTCTATTGTGACACCAAGCCAAATGAGATGCTTGAATCTGCTTGTGCTGCAAAATTCTTTGCCACCCACGAAGAGGTGCTCGAAAAGGCTGACATTGTGAGCATTCACGTGCCGCTTTTGCCAACGACGCAACACCTTATCAATGCAGAGCGCCTGTTGCGTATGAAGAAAAATGCCATCCTCGTGAATACTTCACGCGGGCCTGTGGTAGACGAGCTTGCTCTTGTAGAGGCACTCAAGGCGGGGACCATTCGCGGTGCGGCGCTTGATGTGTTTGAGTTTGAACCAAAAGTAACTCCGGAACTCCTCGCCCTTCCTAATGTAGTGGTAAACCCACACCTTGCTTCAGCGACCGAAGGAACACGTACCAAGATGGCGGAGATGGCTGCAACGAATATTATCGAAACACTCGAGGGCCGTACAGCACCAAACGCACTCGCATAAATCACTATGCGTATACTTGCTAAATGGATTGTTGTCGCGCTCGCTCTCCTCGCCCTTCCGAGCATTATTCCAGGGATTGCGATTACTTCGTTTAGTACCGCACTTCTTGTAGCATTCTTTTGGGGGCTTGCGAATCTCATCATTCGCCCTGTTCTTCTCTTGGTTTTTTTACCGATTACCATCATCACCCTAGGGCTCTTTTCGTTCATCGTGAATGCACTCCTTTTTTGGGGGATAGGAAGTTTTGTTGAAGGGTTTGAGGTGTCAAACTTTACCGCTGCATTTTTGGGTGCACTCGTTATGTCGGTGGCGGGCTTCCTTGCGAACCTGCTCTTGAAAGATCGCGACGACGAGTAAGTTATCTGACGGACACCCGACATCCGTCAGAAGGAGGTGCGAGTATTTTTTATTATGGAAAACCTCACTATTGAACATATTGTTTCTTTTGTTGAAATACACCGATATACGGGGTATTTTATTTTGTTTTTCGCCATGGTTCTCGAAGGAGAGATTTTTCTCATTATTGCGGGAATGCTCGCCAACCTAGAAGCGTTTGATATTGGTGATGTATTTTTTATATCGCTTTTAGGGGTAATCCTGGGTAACATGGTTTGGTATTACCTCGGGTCAGTACTCAAAAATAAAAGCTTTGCCCGGCGGATGATTGGCTGGGCCGAAAGAGCAATCGCTTATTTTTTGCCCCGTTTTCGTGAGCGGCCGTTTAAGTCTATTTTCTTTTCAAAATTTATTTATGGAGCAAACCGTGCGACGGTCATTATGTCGGGCGTGCTCAAGGTAAAGTTTGAACTTTTCTTGCGTGCAGAGTTTTTGGCATCAATTGCTTGGGTCTCGCTCTATCTGGCAATCGGATATTTTTTCGGCTACGCAGCGGTGCATATTACCAAGAACGCATCACGATTCGCTTTGCTCATTGTCATTTTCGTGGTAGCATTCATTTTACTTCAGAAACTCCTTACGCTTTACTATGAACGCCGAAAACACCAAAAACTTGAAAAAGATCGTAACGCACAGCGGTAATTTCCATACCGACGAGGTTTTTGCGTGTGCTGTGCTCTCGATTTTGAACGATGGACAGGTTGAAATCGCTCGTAGTCGTGACCCTGAGGTATGGGCAACAGGGGACTATGTAGTGGATGTTGGTGGGGTATATGACGAGACAATCAACCGTTTTGATCACCATCAGATAGGAGGAGCGGGTGAGCGTGAAAACGGCATCCCGTATTCTTCTATTGGGCTCGTATGGAAAACCTATGGTGAAAAGCTCACTGGCTCGGCATATGCAGCACGGATAATTGACGAGCGCCTCGTTCAGCCAATCGATGCGGGAGACAACGGTATCGAAACGTTCTCTATTCTTGGTGGTGTGGCGCCGGTTTTGATTCACGACGCGATCAGCGCGTTTCGCCCCGCATGGAACGAGAACCGCACCGAAGACGAAGGTTTCCTTGATGCGTTTGAAATGGCAAAAAAGATGCTTACCCGTGAGATCATTCGTGCGTGCGCCGAAGAAGAAGGAAAGCGTCGCGCCGAAGAAGCGTACGCACGCTCAGAAGACAAGCGCATCATCATACTCGATGATCATTATCCATGGTACGAAGCGCTTGGTTCAAAACCAGAGCCGCTCTATGTAGTAAAGCCCGATCGTGGAAGCGATGGAAAATGGAAAGTAGAGACCGTGCGTAGCGACGTGCATGCATTTAAAAATAGAAAAGACCTTCCCGTATCGTGGGCAGGAAAGCATGTCCAAGAGTTCGCAGAAGTTTCTGGTGTACCTGATGCACTTTTTTGTCACAATAAACTTTTTATTGCTGTTGCGGGGTCAAAAGAAGGTGCGCTTGCTCTTGCACATAAGGCCGTAGAGGCATAACATACATATATATGGCATTTATCGACGAACTTAGTATTTATATGAAAGCGGGAGACGGCGGAGACGGCGTCGAGCGTTGGAAGCACGAAAAGGGTCGTGAATTTGCGGGTCCTTCGGGGGGCGACGCTGGTCATGGTGGGGACGTATATGTCCGCGCGGTGCGTGATGTGCATATTCTCATTAAATACCGCCATCAGAAAGAATTTTTTGCGGAGCGCGGCGGAGATGGCGGCAGTGATAGTTTCCATGGAAAAAATGGTGAGGATTTTGTGCTCGACCTGCCTATTGGTTCTATTGTGCGCAACATGCGCACTGGTGAAGAGGTGTCACTTTTGAAAGAAGATGAAAAGGTTCTCGTCCTCAAGGGTGGTCGCGGTGGCTACGGCAACGAGCATTTCAAGACCTCGATTAATCGCTCTCCAAAAGAACACATTCCCGGAACAAAGGGGTTTGATGCCGAATTTGAAATTGAACTTCAAATCGTAGCGGATATTGGTTTCATTGGCTTACCTAACGCCGGTAAATCAAGTTTACTTAACACGCTTACACGCGCTAGTGCAAAAACTGCGGACTATGCGTTTACCACACTCGAGCCAAACCTCGGCGAATGCTTTGGTTTTATTATTGCCGATATTCCAGGACTTATCGAAGGAGCGAGTGAAGGGCGCGGTCTCGGCCACAAGTTCCTCCGTCATGTGAAGCGCACGCATATGCTCGCGCACCTTGTGTCGCTCGAAAACGAAGATCCTCTCGCAGTCTACGAAACCGTGCGCAAAGAACTTGCAGCCTACGACAAAGAGCTCGCAGAAAAGCAGGAGATCATCGTCCTCACGAAAACAGATATGGTCACCCCCGAGCGTGTCGAAGAAGTTTTGAAGGCGATGAAAAAAGCGCATCCTAACGCTCTTGCTTACTTCACTATCTCTATTCTCGACGACGAGGTTATGAAGTCATTCCAAGACGAGCTTTTGAAGCTCCTCAAGGCGGCCGCGTAAGGCTTTTGTGGTATACTATCGCGTATGAGCTACAAACTAACCGTTGGACTAGAGGTCCACGCTGAGCTAAAAACCAAGACAAAGATGTTCTGCAATTCTGCGAACGATCCTTTTAACGCAGAACCGAATGTGAATATTTGTCCTGTTTGTATGGCGCATCCAGGGACCTTGCCGGTCATCAATCGTGCGGCAGTAAAGCATGTTTTGCGTGTCGGCACCGCACTCGGAAGCACACTTGCAGACTTTACGGAGTTTGACCGCAAGAACTATTTTTATCCCGACATTCCGAAGGGGTACCAGATTAGCCAGTACAAATACCCGCTCGTTTCGGGGGGTGCGTTAAATGGCATTGCTATCGAGCGTGTACACCTCGAGGAGGACACGGCGAGCTCGTCGCACGAGGGGAGTGAGGGAAGTCTTGTAGATTACAATCGCGCGGGTGTGCCCTTGATGGAGCTCGTGACCAAGCCCGTCATCCACAGTGCTGAGGAGGCGAGCGCGTTTGCGCGCGAGCTGCAGCTCCTCCTCCGCACCCTCGGTGTGTCTGATGCAAATATGGAAAAAGGTGAGATGCGTGTCGAGGCGAATATTTCAATATCAAAGACCGACGAGCTCGGTACGAAAGTTGAGGTGAAGAATTTGAATTCGTTCCGTTCAGTAGAGCGTGCTATCGCGTTTGAGGTGGAGCGTATGACAAGGATTCTCGATGGCGGACCCGGAGAAATTGTGCAAGAGACGCGCGGATGGGACGAAATGAAGCAAGTTACCTTCTCTCAGCGCAAAAAAGAAAGCGCGCACGACTATCGCTATTTCCCTGATCCTGATTTACCAAAACTTAAAATTTCTGAGATTCCCGAATTTGCATCAGAGGCACTCAAAGCAACGATGCCGGAGCTTCCTTGGGAAAAGCGTTATCGCTTGGTGCGCGAGTATGGGGTAAAGCCCGAGAATGCCGAGGCGTTTGTTGAGGACTCGATTATCGGTGGTCTTTTTGAGGATGCGGTGAACGCGATTGGTGGTGACCGCCCTTCAAGCACCCTTATTGAAAATTACATCACCTCAGATCTTGTTGGTCTCATGAAAAATACCGGTTCTCTTGGTGGTGTGACCGGGGAGTCTCTTGCCGACCTCATTACCATGATCAAAGCAGGGGACCTCTCTTCGCGTGGCGCGAAAGATACGCTCGCTATTTTGTATGCCGAAGGCGGCCATCCGCACGAGATTGCAAAAAAGCATGACCTCATTCAAAAGAATGACATTGAAGCACTTAAAACAATCGTTGCTGAAATTATTTCAGCAAACCCTACGGTCGCGACTGACTACAAGTCAGGCAAAGTCGCCCTCCTGCAATTTTTCGTCGGACAAGGAATGAAGGCATCAAAGGGTTCTGGTAATCCCGCCATCCTCAAAACCCTCTTTGAAGAGGCGTTGAAGTAAAAACATGTTCCCCCTTTCCCCGAGGGCGGTCCTCGGGGAAAGGGGGAACTAAAAAGGCACGCATTGCGTGCCTTTTTAGTTTTGTATGGTAAAATGTACGCACATTTAATAATTGATAATCACGGAAGCATTATGAAAAAAGTACGCGTAGCTATTAACGGATTTGGACGCATTGGACGCGCGTTCTACAAGCTGGCGCGCACGCGACCAGAGCTCGAAATTGTGGCAGTGAACGATCTTGGTGATCCTGAGAACATGGCATACCTCCTCAAGTACGATACTGCGTACGGAAAGGCTGACTTTGATGTGACGGTAGTGCCTGCTTCCGAAGGAGTAGAGCCTGGTTTTATGGTGGGTGGTCAAAAGGTGGTGCTCGTACAGGAAAAAGATCCCGCAAACCTTCCTTGGGCAAAATATGAAATTGATATTGTCGTTGAGTCGACAGGCTTTTATACAAACGCGGACAAAGCAAAAGTTCATCTCGACCAGGGTGCGAAGCGCGTCGTTATCACCGCTCCGATGAAAGGCGAGCTTTCTGATGTCGCTTGTGTAACCGCACTTATGGGTATCAATGATGGAGAGCTCGAGCATGCACAGATATCCTCAAACGCTTCGTGTACGACTAATGCAGCAAGTCCGGTTGTCTGCATTTTGAACGAGGCTATCGGTATTGAAAAAGCTATCTTGAATACGACGCACGCATACACGGGCACACAAAAGCTTGTTGATGGTCCTGGCGGCAAAGATCTCCGTGGTGGTCGCGCTGGTGCACAAAACATGGTACCCGCATCAACAGGTGCTGCAGTTGCAGTGACTGAAGTGGTAAAAGACTTGAAAGGAAAGTTTGATGGTATCTCTATTCGCGTACCCGTGATCTCTGGCTCTATTGCCGATGTGACCTTTATTGCAAAGCGCAATACTTCAGTCGAAGAGGTGAACAACATTCTCCGTAATGCTGCAAACGACTCGCGTTGGGCGGGTATCTTCAAGGTCACCGATGAGCCAATCGTTTCTTCAGATATTGTTGGTGAACTCTATGGTTCGATTGCAGATCTCGATATGACGCGCGTTGTCGACGGCAACCTCGTAAAGGTGATGGCATGGTATGACAATGAAATGGGTTACACCAACACCCTGGTACAGCATGTGGTCAGGGTTGCAGGGTTTCTAAAATAGCACCATGAAGATCTACATCGGCACCGACCATGCAGGGTTTGAGCTCAAGGAATCCCTCGTGTCGTTTTTGAAGACACTCGGACACGATGTGGAGGATATGGGTGCACATACGTTTGAGGCACTCGATGATTATCCGGATTTCATTCGCCCTGTTGCCGAGGCGGTCGCTGGAGATCCAACCGCCCGAGGTATCATCCTTGGTGGATCGGGACAAGGGGAGGCAATGTGTGCAAACCGTACCGCTGGTGTGCGCGCAGCGGTATACTATGGCGGACCGCTCGATATTGCCGTGCTTTCGCGCGAGCATAACGACGCCAATATTCTTTCGCTTGGTGCGCGCTTTATCGACGAAGATGAAGCACAAGAAGCAGTGCGTTTGTGGTTGGAAACTTCGTTTGGTGGCGAAGAAAAGCATGCTCGTCGTATTAAAAAAATAGACGCTTAAAAATATGATTGAAATTATTCCTGCTATAATGCCTCGCAACTATAATGACCTCGTTGAAACGATGGGTCTTTTTGTGGGCGTGGTGCCACTTGTGCAGCTTGATATTATGGATGGCAAGTTTGTACCCAATCGCACATGGCCATATCCTCGCGACCAGTTTTTTGATGCCATCGTAAGAGAAGAGCAGGGGATGCCGCATTGGGAGGATCTTGATTTCGAAGCTGACTTGATGATAGAGAATCCCGAAACGTGGACTACTAAATGGGTATCCGCGGGTGCTCGTCGTATCATTGTGCATATCGAATCAGTGCAGGAGTTTGAGGTTATTCGTACTGCCGTACCAAGTTTGGTTGAGCTTGGTCTCGCTATTAATACAACGACACCAATATCTGCCATTGAGCCGTATCTTGATCGTGTTGAATTCATTCAATGTATGGGGATTGCACGTATTGGATTTCAAGGGGAGGGCTTTGATGAACGCGTCCTTGAGCATATCCGCGCAATACGCGCGCTCCGTCCCGAAATGCCTATTAGTGTCGACGGTGCGGTCAGTCTTGAAACCGCAAAGCGTTTGGTCGAAGCGGGAGCGACACGTCTCGTGTCTGGCTCAGCGATTCTCAAGAGTAACGACGTGCAAGAAGCTGTTGATACATTAAAAGATTTGGTACAATAGATTTATGACACATCTCAACGACGAAAAAATAAAATTTCTTGAAGTAAAAGCAAATGACATTCGCAAGTCTATTATCGAATCGCTTGTCGAAGCAAAAAGCGGACACACTGCAGGACCACTTGGTATGGCGGATATTTTTACCGCTTTCTATTTTCATATCCTGAAACAGGACCCCAAGAATCCGTCGTGGGAAGATCGCGACCGCGTGGTGCTTTCTAACGGTCATATTTGCCCGGTGCTGTATGCCGCAATGGCGCACGCTGGATATTTTCCTATTGAGGAATTAAAGACCCTTCGTAAGTTTGGTTCGCGTCTTCAGGGGCACCCCCATCGCGAGTTTTTGCCAATGCTCGAGACGAGCTCGGGTCCTCTTGGGCAAGGACTTTCACAGGCAGTCGGTATGGCGCTCGTTGATCGTCTCGACCGCGGTCAAAACTCAAACAGAACGGTGTACTGCTTCCTTGGTGACGGCGAATTGAATGAGGGGCAAATATGGGAAGCAGCGATGCTTGCCGGCAAAGAAAAACTCC
>MHUY01000004.1:15840-15982 GCA_001825115.1 Candidatus Yonathbacteria bacterium RIFOXYC2_FULL_47_9
GTGATGGAAGTTGACGGCCACGACATTGACGAGATTATTCATGTTTTGAACGAAAGCAAGAAGATCTTTGAAAAACCGACCGTCGTCATCGCGCATACAATTCCGGGATACGGCGTGGATTTTATGGAATGGAAACCGGAAT
>MHUY01000004.1:16136-16436 GCA_001825115.1 Candidatus Yonathbacteria bacterium RIFOXYC2_FULL_47_9
TGGTTTGGATATTACTGATTCAGTCAAAACTGGTATGTTTCGGGACAAATTTCCGGACAGATTTATTGAATGCGGCATCGCCGAGCAAAACGGCATGGGGATTGCGGCTGGTTTGTCTTTGGCCGGCAAGGTGCCCTTCATCGCCACTTACGGCGTTTTTTGCCCGGGCCGAAACTGGGATCAAATCAGGATCAGTGTTTGTTACAACAAAGCCAATGTCAAATTCTCCGGCGCGCACGGCGGCATTTCCGTGGGGCCGGATGGCGCGACTCACCAAGCTCTGGAAGATATCGCTTTGAC
>MHUY01000004.1:16495-16600 GCA_001825115.1 Candidatus Yonathbacteria bacterium RIFOXYC2_FULL_47_9
TGACTTTGGCGGCGGGTCGGATGGATGGACCGGTTTATATGAGGTTTAATCGTGAAAACACGCCTGTTTTTACAACCGAGCAAACGCCCTTTGAGATCGGCCGGG
>MHUY01000005.1:0-3008 GCA_001825115.1 Candidatus Yonathbacteria bacterium RIFOXYC2_FULL_47_9
ACCTTGAGCCGAGCCCCGGCATCCTTTTCGGCTTTTACCGTGAAGCTGACCGAGTGGACTCGTTCGACGAATGGGTGCGTGAGCAGATGATATACCGAGCCAGCCCGGACAATATTCAGGATCCAATACTCCATCCGATTACTGTCGGCGGGGTGCCCGCGGTGCGCTATCTCGATGCCTCAGGCCTCTACCAACGCGATACAGTGCTATTAAAACACGGAACCTGGATGGTGCAGGTTTCTGCAGACGATGCCGCGTACTTCAAAGCCGACCTCGACAGTATTCTCTCCTCGATAACATTCCACTAGGTATATGAACTTCAAACAATTTTACACAGGCAGAGCGATAGGGTTCGTGGTTGTACTAGCGGTAGTACTCGGGGTTCTTGTAGTATCAAAAGTGGTGCCTCCCGCGACTGCACCTACTGGTCTGGACACGGGAGGAGCAACCATAATACCTACCACGCTCGTTGATGGGGGAAAGTACTACACTGGAATATATCACGTCTCATCCGTGGTGGATGGTGTAAAGTCCTACCATTCCGATCGGTTCGGTGTCTCACTCAACTATTCTCCCGACTATGTGCTCTTTGAAAACGCGATGGAAGGCGGACCTCAAGAACGATACAACTTCGTCGCTGGCTCAATCGTTATAGGTCTCGATCTACCAGTGCGCGAATCGATAGCACGCGCAGAATCAGGATATGGTGGCGAAGCGCCATCAGGCATAGTGCTAACATTCTTTCTCAAATCTGATCAATCTGTTTCTCTTGAACAGTGGTTGCGAAGCAATCCGAACGGAAACTTCAATCCAGCTATCGATCCAGATGCGGAGCACACCTTAACGTCCACTACGATTGCAGGCGTGCCGGCACTCAAGTATCATTCTGACTTTGGCATGTATCCGACTGACTACGTCGTTTTCACTTTCGGGAACTGGTTCGTACAGGCAAGCTCTGGTGACACAGGAGGAGATGCAGGGAATAATACAAGATTGGACTTCCAAACCGTTCTTAATTCGATACAAATAGACCAAGCACAGACTTACACAAATAAATCTCTCGGATTTTCTATCGGCCAGCCAGCTGGTGTATATTTCATGGGCAAGAAAAACGGCTTGGTTGCGTTTTCTTTACTACGCCCCGATGATCTTCGGCAGGCATCAAGCATAGGACTCGTTAATGCACTGACGATTACCGTGGCGCGAACCGCACCCGAAGAAGGCAAAGAATCGGAAATAAACGGGGAAAGAGTGATGATATCGAGTATCTACGGAGCGTATGGAGGAGAACAACACTGGAGTTATTTCTTCCCCAGTCACGACCTCCTCATTCAGTATGTAGAAAACAAGCCAATCTACGAAAAGATGATTAGCACCATCCGTTTTGAATAAACAGAATGAACTTCAAACAATTTTACACAGGCAGAGTAATAGGGTTTGTCGTCGTAGTAGCGGTTGCGCTTGGAGTTTTTGCGGTGTGGAAACCTCAATCATCAGCACCTACGGTATCAACTACTACTCAAGTCGACAAGACGGCACTTGCTCAGCTTCAAACGGATCTAAGGAGTATCACTCCGCATTTTATTGACGCGAGTAAAGCAAACGGTCAGATGCTCACCCCCGAAGAGCAAAAAACAAAAGACGATGTGGTCGCGCTTTTTACCGCAAGAATGCCTGACAATAAAGATTACTATTCTGGGCTATGGCTCGATGCGTTAGGTAGGCGGTATATTCTTGTGTCACAACCAAGCGCCGGAAGCTCGTTCGACGAGATTATTGATTCGCAAACAGGGAATGTCACTCCTATTTCTGCAGAGAGAGCATACTACCTTGCATCAGATGGAAGAGATATCGCATTGTATATCGGTACTCAAGCTATCTATACCTACACGCTCGACCAAGCTGATGTGGTGCTCGTGCCAGGCTCGCAACTCTCGGGAAACGATACGTATCATTCAGGCACCTCAGACTTCCAACTCGCTCCTGAGCAAACCCACACGAAAAATTCAATAATCATTTCAATTTTTGATTCTTCGCAAATTGTCCAAAATCCGGATGCCTCACCGAATGCAATGCAGACAATGAGTAAAAGGGTAAGGGAAGTAACGCTCTCATTCTAGTACAGGATGCGAAGCGCAGTAAAAACATGAAGACTACAGACACAAAGTCTATATGAAGAAATATATTATTATCGGTCTATTTTTAGGATATCTCCTCCTTCTCATTAAGGTAATTGTGTTTAAGTATCCGTCATCTATGCTGTTTGATATTGCGGATGGAAACTGGGTGCCTTTCAAAACGATCGTGCCATACTTGAGAGGGCAGCCGACATGGATAGTCGCAATGTATAATATTGGAGGTAACGTTGCTTCTTTCATTCCGCTTGGCTTTTTTGTGCCTGTTCTGTCCCACCACCCACTACCACAGCTAAAGCATGTACTCATTTTTGCATTTCTCTTAAGTCTAGCTTTGGAGGGGCTACAGGTTTTCTTACATGCGGGTGTGTTCGATGTAGATGATATAATATTGAACGTACTTGGTGCCATTGTGGGGTATGGGATTTTTGCATTACTTACACAAGTATTCCTAACAAATACGAAATGCTACCGTAGTGTTGCGTTTTTAAAGTAGTAATATCTAGAGATATGAAAAAATACATAATCATTATTTTTGGAGTCGTGTTGGTTGTCGTCCTTGTTGCTTTATTTTTTTCCTGGTCTTCAAAGCCATTACCTCTTTTTGTTCAAGATTTTTTACAGGAGTACGATTACCCCATTCAGGATGATGATGTGATTTTGCGTGGACCATTTAACAATGTATTTATTGGTGAAATCATTAGACAAGTAGGAAACGAGGACGTCGTTGTGGAGCTCGGAGCGAAAGATCGAGTCGTTGGTGCAAAACAATATGAAGTGCAAGTATTAGATAATATTAGAGGAACGATAGTAGGACGCATCGTGGTTAACGTACGGGGAGGATGTAATGCGAATGGAGAATGTATAATTCTC
>MHUY01000005.1:3036-7660 GCA_001825115.1 Candidatus Yonathbacteria bacterium RIFOXYC2_FULL_47_9
ATATGATTTTATATAAGACAATCGGATATATAGTGCTCGCACTCATAATAATCGGTATCGCGATACCGAAGCTTACTGTGTGGGACACAGTACAGCTTACTGACGAAGAGAAGAGTTGCGTGCAAACAAGTATAAAACAACAGCTAGATCACCCTCTTCAGCGCCTTGCACTTGCCCTCGGAAAGAGTACGGTCGTTGGGAAGCAAGGAGATGGGATAATCAAACCAAATACGCTGATCATTAAGTCCTATACAATTTTTCGTATACCACTACCCACCACAAGGACGTTCAATCAGTTGGTTCAACATTCAATTTGTGATTGGGGTTTTGAGAAAACAGACAGTGTTTTTTGGGACGGGGTTGAATTTGCAGAAAAACTTCAGGCTTTTGTGCTAAAAAACATCGGGCAACCTATTGACGGTTTTAGTTCCACGGTTTACTTAAGTGCATTTCCGGGTCTTTTAGATATAGATTTTAATAATGTGGAAACTTTAGGGGGCAGGTATGAGTATAGTAATGGCAAACTTAATTTTGTGCGAAAAGAATCCAATCGCATTAGTACCGCAGATGAAATGCTTGTTGAGAAAGGATATGAAACACTATTCAATAATATACGAGACAGACTCGGCAGAGGTCTTTCTGTGGAGGAGATAATAAAGGGGATCACTACAGGTGGGATAGGTTATGTGAAAGGAACGGTACTGCCCAAGTAGGTGCACCTCGATAGCCTACGGGTTTTACTCACTTACTTTCTGTGTCTGAGGGCGCAACTTGGGTGCGTCGGCCTCCTGGAGTGTTGTAGGGATTACCATAAATACCGTTGTCCCTTTATTTTCCCCTGATTCAACAGTGATTGTGCCCTTGTGTCCCTGTATGATATTTTTGGTAATAAAAAGTCCTAGACCCGATCCGTCAGTCTCTGCTCTGACTGCTTGGGTGGACCTGAAAAACTTTGTGACCATGATTTTTTGCATGTCACTTTCTTGAATTCCCATGCCGGTGTCCTTCACAGAGATTTTTACCTCATTGTTTCCTTGCTCTACAAGAATGCGTACGGAACCGTTCTTTGGTGTGTAGTCAATCGCGTTTTCAATAACATTAGTAAGGGCGAGAGATATTCTAGATTCGTCAAAAACAAATGGTAGCAATGGTTCAGGAGGGAACTCTGCTTCGAGAGATATCATTTTCCATTGAGCCCGTTCTTGCATGTTTTCTACAACTTTTGTAACTATTTTTGTTATATCGTTCTGCTTAAATTCATATCCGAACATCCCATCCTCGATACTTACGAGATCAAGAAGGTCGTTGATGAGGTGAATCATGCGCTCGGTTGACTGAGAGCCAGACCGCAGTGCTTCTGTGCGCTCCGTGTCGGACACACCCTTGTCTTCAAGTGCCGTATTAAATACCCATTTGATTGCTGAAAGGGGGGTGCGCAATTGATGCGCAACGATGGTAACAAAATCGCTTTTATTTTTATCAATAAGTTTTTCGCGCGTTATGTCACGAATGATTTTAACAAATTGCCCATGTTCCTCTGTCTGCCCCTGTTCTTCTGAGGCAACACGGAAGGTGGTAATCTGAAGATTTTTAGGTGATGGATACTGTGTGATGGTTTCACTTGTAATCCCTAAGGCAGGAGCCTGATTACCTCGAAGGCTTTCATGGTCAGAGTCAACGCTCATCACTTCGGCAAGAGAGGATGGTTCTTGGGTGTTTGTGTTTTCGGCTGTTATTTTCTTTCCGACAACGTTACTTCGGCTAAATCCTAAAAGCTCCTCCGCAGCTTTGTTTACTCGAAGAACGGTAAAGTCACTCTTGTATTCAATAAGTCCAAGTACTAGATTTTCAATGATTGCTTCTGTATGAAGTTTTGACCGGGTGAGTTCTCCTGTTCGTTCACGAACAATTTCTTCAAGGTTTTGATTGAGGTTTTTGAGTGCAGTATTTGTTTTTGCAAGCTCTTCTTTCTGGGTAGCCTCTCGCAGGGTGCCTCGAACAAGAAAAGTTCCCAAGACAACCGTGGCAAGAAAAAGGACTGAATTTATGATTCGTTGTTCCGTTGTCTCAGAGAAAATGATGAGCAGAAAAAGAAACGCCCAAATGGAGAAGGTGAGGAACTCTGCGGTGATCACACGGATATTGAAAAGGTGATGTTTGGCGATTGCATAAAAAAATCCTATTCCGAAAATTGGAGCCGCGAGCGTGGCTATTGCGGGGGCGCCAGGTATGCCATACCATGTAGCAAAACGAAATCCTCCAGCAAAGAGTCCAACCACAACACTGAGGAGCATCCAGGTAACCTGGTTTTTAATAAAGGGTGAGTTTGATACACGCGATTTCCATAATAGATAGGCGGTCAGGAGTGTACCGCTGAAAAAATAAAGATAAACAACATAAAAAAATGGCCCTGGTGTAGGTTCAAGTGCGCCGTTCGAAGCAAGGACGACTTCTTTAACCATAAACCCTGAAGACATTGACAGGTCCAACAAAAGAAAGAATACAATAACAAAAGAAATAAGATATGATAGCGAAAGTGCTACCGTGTGAGAGACCTTCCGGACTTTTATGTGCTCTTCATAAAAAGTGCTAGCAAAATTATTTACACTTGCGGTGAGGACAGCAATGAAGATAACGGAAATAATGCGCAAGCTACGGGCTAGTTCAGCCTTTTCAGTGGGGACAATCTCGAAAAGGAAACCAAATAAACCCCATATAGCCATAGTAGCGAGCGCAAATACAAGTGCTCGTGCAGAACGGTCCTTCCTTCCTGCGGTTAAAAGAAAAAAACAAAGAAGGCTGGAGGCAAAAAATGCAAAACCAGAAGCAAATGCTTGGATGAGTCTTGGGTCGTCAAACATATACGCAGTATATACTATAAAAAACGTAAAACTAAGTACTCTACGGGAAAAATGTTTGCAAAAAGGCCCCAATGTTTCGCATTGGGGCCTAATGTTTATGGGCGATGGGCTCAGTAGGTGATTGCACTCAATCAGGATTCGGTCACAAATCACTAAGTATTTTGTTTCGAGTACTCACAAAATACAAAGTGTTCGCGACCCCAAGCCCAAGACACGAATCTGCTGATTCGTCAGCGACCCATGAGTACATGAGTACCCCGCTTGCGGTGTTCGAGTCCCTCCTCACCACACAAACAAAAAGACGGAAATGTTCTCACATTTCCGTCTCATGTTTGTGGGCGATGAGGGATTCGAACCCCCGACCTTCTCGGTGTAAACAAGCTGCTCTACCAACTGAGCTAATCGCCCCTAATGTCTTCTTCCACAAAGTACCATAAACTGTATTTATCTTCAACCCCCCTTGTGTTTTGACTCCAGGGGGGTTAGGGTTATTGATATGCAAAAGCGTCTTGAATGTCAGATATTTGGCCGGGTACAGTTGGTGATGTTCCGTGATTTCGTACAGCGCAAAGCACGAGCCCGCGGGCTCGTGGGTACGGTACAAAACAACCCCGATGGCTCAGTTTTGGTGGTTGCGCAAGGAGAAGAGGTAAAGCTCCAGGAACTTCTTGGTCTTGTACAGCGGGGACCAATCCTTGCTCATGTGGAACGTGTGGATGAAACCTGGAGAGAACCCTTGGGAGAATTCAGATCTTTTGATATCCTCTACTAACATGACAACTACGACAGAAAAACCGATACAGTGCGTCGGCATTATTATGGATGGCAATCGCCGTTGGGCAAAAGCACAGGGTAAGCCCGGTTTTGAAGGGCACCGTGCGGGGTACGACACTCTGACGCAGGTGGTGGGGTGGGCTCGCGAAGCAAAGATTCCTCATGTGGTCGCTTACGCTTTTTCGACCGAGAACTGGCAGCGCAGTGAAGATGAAGTTGGCTACTTGATGAAGCTATTTCGTTTTGTTATCGACAACGAAGTTGACCGAATGATCGCCGAGCGTATACGGATAAGGTTTGTTGGCGAGAGGGCGCGCTTTCCTGAGGATCTCCAAAAAGGGATGGAGCGTATTGAGGAGGCGACAGCTAATGAGTATGATATTACGCTCCATATCGCTGTTTCTTATGGTGGACGCGCAGAGATCCTTGCTGCGGTGAATGCTTTGCAATTGGATGGGGGGGGAGTGGTAAGTGAAGAAGAGTTTTCCCAAAAACTCTGGTCATATCCGATGCCTGATCCAGATATTATTATTCGTACAGGAGGGGATATGCGTCTTTCGGGGTTCCTTGCGTGGCAGTCGGTGTACAGTGAATTATTCTTCGTCTCTACTTTGTGGCCTGACTTTTCACACACAGAGTTTTTAGAAGTTCTCGCTGAGTTTCATGCACGCGAGCGCCGACGTGGTCGATAGCGTGCCTATTTTTATGAATATTCCTATTCTTTACGAGGACGACGAAGTACTCGCTATCCACAAGCCTGCGGGCCTTGTGGTGCACGCTGATGGTCGTACCAAGGAGGAAACTTTGGTGGATTGGGTGCACGCACATTATCCGCAAATCGCCCTCGATGAAGTGGGTGAATCGATTATACTCACCGGGGGAGGGGAAATTAAAAAACCCGGTATTGTGCATCGTATTGACCGGGAGACTTCAGGAGTGCTTCTTATTGCAAAGACTCATGCGTCATTCCAAAACCTTAAATCACAGTT
>MHUY01000005.1:7706-9224 GCA_001825115.1 Candidatus Yonathbacteria bacterium RIFOXYC2_FULL_47_9
TCAGCGAGGGTGAGGTAAAAGAGGCTAAGTTGTCCTATCTTGATGTATTTCCGCACACAGGGCGCACGCACCAGATTCGCGTTCACCTCAAGGCAGTCGGCCACCCTATCGTCTGTGACAAGTTGTACGCCCCCAAGATGCCCTGCATGCTCGGTTTTGGTCGTGTCGCCCTACATGCGTCATCGATTGTGTTCAAAACCTTAAACGGGGAAGAAAAGCGGGTCGAAGCCCCTTTACCCCCAGATTTTAAGCATGCTCTTGCAGAAATTGGGCTCGTATGCTAGAGTAGCGGATACTTACCGAGAAAGAAATATGGAAAATACAACTATTCAAATGACCCCGGTTGCTATTGCTGATCGCAAGAATTTGCCGATCCGTGCTGGTGCAACCGTCAAGGTTCACCTCAAGATCGAAGAAAAGGGAAAGACCCGTATCCAGATTTTTGAAGGCCTCGTACTTGCTGTAAAGGGTGGTACTTCAAATGGCGCAATGTTCACCGTTCGCAAGGTAGCCAGCGGTGTTGGTATGGAAAAGATTTTCCCTCTTTACTCGCCAGCAATCGACAAGATCGAGATCGTAAAGCAGTCAGAGGTTCGTCGCGCAAAGATCTACTTTATTCGTGACAAGGTTTCTCGTGAGGTTCGTCGCAAGATGCGCCACACAAAGACTGGTGTAACGGTTCCTGTACAGGAAGAAGCTCCTGTTGCAGAAGAAGCGGCTCCGGCAACAGAGTAAAACAAAAAGCGGGCGATATGCTCGCTTTTTGTTTTAGGGCTTGAGTTTTTGAAGGTTTTCCTCTATGATGGGGAAACCTTGAAAAGAGGATATGCGCAGGTGGCGAAATTGGTAGACGCACTACCTTGAGGTGGTAGCGCCAGCAATGGCATGGAGGTTCAAGTCCTCTCCTGCGCACAAAAATAAAGACCGAGACGTGAGAGCGTTTCGGTCTTTTAATTTTTGTAGTGCAGGAGAGGACTTGAAGGGCGCAGGCGGGGCCACGATAAATCTAGGGCACTGCGATTTCAACAGGTTGAGTACAACCTAAGAAATCGGGAGCACACAGTGTACTCACTGGGTCGCCGACGAATCAGCAGATTTGTGTCCCGGACTCGGGGTCGAGAGTACTTAATAGATTTCGAGCAAAGCGAAGAAATATATTTAGTAACTCGTGACAAAGTCTGACGCACAAAAATAAAGACCGGAACGCGAGAGCGTTTCGGTCTTTTAATTTTTGTAGCACAAAAGAGCACCGCCTTGCTTTCTCTGTCTAGTGTGGTATGGTAAAAAATAGCAACGGGTTCATTTAGATGTTTGATTACCGAAGGAGACAGAAATGGAAATCATCTTGCCGAAAGCTTGCTCTGGGAAACAAATCCTCGAGATCTTTGCAAGAGCAGCTACGTTCGACATACAGCCTGAAAGACGCTGGGATGCCTTTGAGACTCTCGAGGAAGGAGGTCTCGTCGTCATCCCAACCTTTGTTCGTCGTGATGCAGTATTCACGAAAAAGGGTCTCGA
>MHUY01000005.1:9236-12659 GCA_001825115.1 Candidatus Yonathbacteria bacterium RIFOXYC2_FULL_47_9
AAAGTGTGGAAGTTTCAGTAATGCACACGTTCCTCAAGAAAGGTAAAGAGTGTCTTGTTCAAGATGCTAACGATCCGCACTTTGCCGAGTTTTGGCCACACTACCAGGCGACCATCAGAAGGCTTCTTGGTAGGATTGCCGATCCTGCGTATTGAAGAGCAGATCACAATTTAGCCCGCAGATATTCTGCGGGCTTTTTTATAAAAAACCCCAAAGCAAATTGCTTTGGGGTAAGGGGCGGTACTTTTAATGGTGGTGGTCGCAATCTTGTCCCCGCATACTTACGAGCGTTTTTGCGAGAGAGAGCATCCATGCACCGACAAGGATCGAAAGGATCGGATCGGCACGATACCAGCCAAAGAAATATCCAAGCGCTCCTGCGAGTACGACAACCATCGAAAGCGCCATATCAGACAGCACGTGCGCGTCAAGGATTTCATGCGTATGCGTACGGTCTTCCTTTGGCATGCGGTCAATGATCCTGTGCACCCAGAAGTTTCCCATACCACCAACAATGCCGGTGACCATGAGCCACTCGTTCATAAGGCGAACAGGGGCGAACCAGAGCCGCACATAAGCTTCTATGGCAACCCACACACCACCAACGACCAGAAGGGCAATCCCGATGTACGAGAACCATCGCCGCAAGTTCTCGTGGTGCTTATACCCACGGCTTGCGATAAAAGCAACCGCAAACGCCCCCACATTCACAAAAAGGTCTGATGCTGCGTGAAAGGTGTCGCCTTTGAGTGTGGTGCTTGCAATGAACTTCCAGACGATGATGCTTTGAAGAAGAACAATCGCTAGTGTAACGAGCACCGCTTTACCAAGAATCGTCACCTCGCTTTGGTGTGTTTGCTTGGCGTCACTTTCCCGCTTGGGGTGAAGTACCTTGTTTCGATAGTGCATGATGCACCTCCTTCTAAATCAAAGAATTAACCAAGCTAATTATAGCAAAAATTGACCGAATTGTCAAAATTTGTTATCATACAAATATGCTTTATACACGCAAAGGAGACACGGGTACCACCAAAACATTTGGCTGTTGTGACCAGCGTATTTCAAAGAGTTCAGCGGTTGCCGAAGCGCTTGGTGCGCTGGACGAGGTGAACTCGTTTCTTGGTATTATCAAAGTGAATCCTCTTGCGCCTACAACTGTAGTTCCTGGAGGTGCGGATGCTGCATTTGCCCTTGCGTATGTTATCAACGAAGTTCAGCAAAACCTTTTTATTGTGCAAGCAGAGGTTGCCGGCGCGGACAAACATATCACTGAGGACAAGGTGCGCGGTATGGAGGCAATGATCGACGCGATTGAGGCCGAACTCCCTCCTATCACGAGTTTCTTTGTTTCGGGAGGAACCGAGCTTGCCGCAACACTCGACTTTTCACGCACCCTTGCACGTCGTGCTGAGCGCCGTGTGGTGGGGGTCGCCGACGAGGGGACGGTGATGATTGGCAAGGAGACTCTCGCATACCTCAATCGCCTTTCGAGCCTCCTTTATGCCCTCGCTCGACAAGTGAACCATAAATCTGGTATAACGGAGGAGCCGCCTACGTACAAGTAAGCGGCTGTGCGACCTTAAGGGTAAAAAATACATGGTGGCTATGGTGTAACGGTTAACACTGAGGTTTGTGGAGCCTCCAATTCGGGTTCGATTCCCGATAGCCACCCCAAAATACAAAACCCGCTTTTGCGGGTTTTGTCGTATCAGAAGTGGCTAAGTATGTCGAGTGTTCTTTTTAAAGTGGATTTAGTAGATATCTACTAAATTTGCATCCATCATTTCTTTTCCATTTTTGTCTTTTCCTATGTAGTAAGGGAGATATTCGTCCCAAGGGAGATCTCTCCATGGGTCTACAGAGCTATCAAATTTGTTTAAAATAGAAGTGAATCTGTTTCCTGTTGGGTCCTCCAAAACAATGAAAGAATAATCGGAGCCATCGATGCAGTATAAGCAATTATAATGATACATTGCTCTGATAATTTTATACTCTCGTTCTTTTAGGTATCCACGCTGACTAAGTGCTGGATCTACAAAAGTCTCATTGGAAGACATGGATGACACTGTATCGAGGTTGCCTAGTGTATCAAGGTCAGCTAGGGTAACTTCCTCGCTTCGACTGAATGGCTCGAAAAAAATGTCAGTGTTCGAACTAAAAACTATTTTCTTGCCCTGAAGAAGTCCAGGGAGTGGGCGCACCTCGGTGCAGCCTTTTTGATTATTGCATGAATTGGTCAGCCAATGATTAACCATAAAGTTAACGATCGGTTTGAGGTGGAATCGATAAGTAATAAAAAGACTTTGTCCAGCCCCAAAGAGAAGCAGGATTCCTAGGATTACTCCTGCTATTTTTAGTTTTTTCATAAATTTGATTGAGATCTATATTGTACCGCACCAAAAGAATTCACAATAGGCGGACATTGGTCCCTGGTTGCTGTAATCTACGTTTTTTGATATGGAGATAATAAAATTTGGATATTGATCCCCATAAGAATTTATTTAAAAAGCCCCTATATTAGGGGCTTTTTAGTTTTGACATGATATACTGTCCTTATGAACGAGGCAAAACTCAAGTTATTTAATTACGTACTTTTGTACACAGGCATTTTTGCGGGGCTTGGCCTTGCTGTTTATGCGAGTGGCGGAATAGGTGGTATGTTGGATTTGTTCACTCTGTGGATGATTCTTCCTTATTCCATATTGTTACTTATTTCCTATCGTGCAACATCACGAAGAACACTCATCACCGTGGCCACCCTGAGCGTTCTTTGTACCCTGAGTATCTGTTTGTACATTGATTCGCTGTTCATTCATCCGGACGCGCAAGGTGCTCTCATTTTCCTTTTTCTTCCTCTCTATCAGTTACTCGCTACCATTGTAGGGTTTCTTGTTTTAGCCATAGCGAATCTTGTCAGTAGCGGAAAGTAATTTTTCAGATGGAGAGCGACAGCAAGCGTTTCTTTATTTCAGCACCACACCCTCACGGCAAGTAAATTGTTATCTGTAGAATCTGGTATACTGATAGATGAAAAGTAATCAAATATACAGTAATGGAAAAATATATTCTCACCATCAACGGAGGGTCCTCGAGTATTAAATTCTCGCTCTATTCGGCTGACGGCTCACTTACTCAATCAATGTCCGGCAAGATCGATCGCATTGGACTTCCTGGATCATTTCTCGTTTATATAAAAGGAGATAGTAAAGAAATCGTGAGAGAGACACCCCTCGCAGATTTTAAGGCTGCAGTAGAGACCCTCAATGCATTCCTTGGAGAGCAGGTTGATTTTAATAACATTGTTGTCGTGGGGCATCGCATTGTGCATGGGATGGAGCGAGGGAGTCACGCGGTTGTAACTCCTGAACTCATTGCAGAGCTCAAGAACATAAGTTCTGTTGATCCCGAACATTTACCTCTTGA
>MHUY01000005.1:12735-20583 GCA_001825115.1 Candidatus Yonathbacteria bacterium RIFOXYC2_FULL_47_9
CACGGTCTTTCATGCGCGTATATTATGGAGGAGCTCGCTCGAGTGGATCCCACTAAGGCTATGGGGAGGACAATCATTGCGCACCTCGGCAATGGAGCAAGTATCACCGCCATAAAAGAAGGAAAGAGTATTGATACGAGTATGGGCTTTACACCGACGGGCGGTATTCTGATGAGTTCGCGTACGGGCGACCTTGACCCGGGGATGCTCCTCTATATTATGAAAAGCGAAGGGCTCTCACTCGACATGATGAGTCATCTCGTCAACCACGAGTCAGGACTCTTGGGGGTTTCTGAAACAACATCAGATATGCACGATCTCCTTGAGCATGAGACGACTGACGAGCGCGCCAAAGAGGCTATTGATTTATTTTGTTACGAAGCAAAAAAACGCATCGGTGCATATGCAGCCGCGCTCGGTGGCATCGACACATTGATCTTTACGGGTGGCATGGGGGAGAATGCCTCGCGTGTTCGCGGGCGCATATGTGCAGGGTTGGAATTTTTAGGTGCCACACTCGACAGTGTACGAAATGATGCGAATGAAGATATTATTTCACCCCCATCTGCTTCCGTGTGTGTGAGAATCATACACACGAACGAAGAATTGGTAATCGCACGAATCGCTCATGGTTTAATTAATTAATTTTTTACCCTATGCACGCCACAGAAAAACCACTTTCCCCTGAATTGCTCCACAAAATGGATGCCTATTGGCGTGCTGCAAATTATTTGTCGGTGGGGCAAATTTATCTCTATGACAATCCTCTATTAAAAAAGCCTCTCGAGTTTGACCACATAAAGCCAACTCTGCTGGGGCATTGGGGTACAACTCCCGGGCAAAATTTTATCTATGTGCATTTGAACCGCATCATTAAGGAACATAATCTCAATATGCTGTATGTTTCGGGTCCGGGGCACGGTGGTCCGGCGCTGGTGGCAAACACCTATCTCGAGGGTACTTACAGCGAGGTCTATCCAAACATCAGTCAGGACGAAGAGGGAATGAAGCGACTCTTTACGCAGTTCTCGTTTCCTGGGGGTATTCCGAGTCATGTCTCCCCAGAGTGTCCGGGGTCTATGCATGAGGGCGGGGAGCTCGGGTATTCACTCAGCCATTCCTTTGGTGCGGTTTTTGACAACCCTGATCTTGTGGTTGCTTGTGTGGTGGGCGATGGCGAAGCAGAAACAGGGCCGCTTGCAACATCGTGGCATTCAAACAAATTTCTTAACCCGATTACTGATGGTGCTGTGCTCCCCATTTTTCATTTGAATGGTTACAAGATTGCGAACCCAACTATTTTTGCCCGTATTGAGCCCGAAGAGCTCGAACAACTTTTCCTCGGCTATGGCTGGACCCCATATTTTGTTGAAGGGAGTGATCCAGAGGTTGTTCATCAAGAAATGGCTGCCGCACTTGATGTCGCCATTGGTGACATCAAACGGATACAGGAGCATGCACGCACAACAGGAGATCCCTCGCGTCCTCGTTGGCCTATGATCATTCTCAAAACTCCCAAGGGTTGGACCGGACCGAAAGAGGTTGACGGAAAACCAAACGAAGACTCGTTTCGCTCGCACCAGGTCCCGCTTGCGGTTGACCGTAAACATCCCGAGCATCTTGTTGAGTTGGAGCGATGGATGAAAAGCTATCGTCCCGAAGAGCTTTTTAATGAACAAGGAAGACTAAAAGAAGAGCTTGCGGAGCTCGCTCCTAAGGGTCAGAGCAGAATGGGAGCTAATCCTCATACGAATGGAGGCCTCCTTCTCAAAGACCTTGATCTTCCTGATTTTGAAAAATATGCCGTCGAAGTTACTTCTCCAGGAGCTACCTTGGCAGCTGATACCGAAGTGCTTGGGGGTTTTTTACGTGATGTTGTTTTGCTCAACAAAGAATCGCGCAACTTTAGAATTTTTGGACCAGATGAGACGCTCTCCAATCGGCTCAACTCGGTGTTTGATGTCACGAGTCGTCAGTGGAATGCGCGCGCACAGCAAGGTGACGAATTTCTTTCGACCGACGGGAGGGTGATGGAGATGCTTTCTGAACATCAGTGCGAGGGCTGGCTCGAAGGGTACCTTCTTACGGGGCGCCACGGTATCTTGAATAGCTACGAAGCATTCATTCACATTATTGATTCAATGTTTAATCAACATGCAAAATGGCTCAAGGTCACCTTGCAGCTACCTTGGCGTAGAAAGATTGCCTCACTCAACTATCTGCTTGCTTCTCATGTGTGGCAGCAGGCGCACAATGGTTTTACCCATCAGGACCCCGGTTTCATTGATACCGTCGTAAATAAAAAGGCCGAGATAGTGCGTGTGTATCTGCCGCCTGATGCGAACTGTCTTCTTTCTGTGTATGATCATTGTCTGCGCAGTCGCCACTATGTGAATGTGGTCATTGCAGGGAAGTATCAGGCGCCGCAATGGCTCTCGATGGATGCCGCGCGCAAGCATTGTTCAGAGGGTGTGGGGATTTGGTCGTGGGCAAGCAATGACCAGGGCGGTGAACCTGATGTGGTGATGGTGAGTTGTGGTGATGTGCCGACACGCGAGATTCTTGCGGCAATCATGATCTTGCGGGAGCATATCCCCGAAATAAAGATTCGTATGGTAAATATCGTTGACCTTATGAAGCTTCAGCCCCAATCTGAGCATCCTCACGGACTCAGTGACGCTGACTTTGATTCGCTTTTCACAAAGGACAAGCAAGTCATGTTCGCTTTTCATGGGTACCCATGGCTCATTCATCGTCTGACGTATCGACGAACCAACCATAAAAATATCCATGTGCGCGGTTATAAGGAAGAGGGGACTATCACTACAAACTTTGACATGACCGTCCTCAACGACATGGACCGTTACCACCTCGTTATGGATGTCATTGGGCGCCTACCGCAATTTGGGTCAAAGACGGCGTACTTAAAGCAATTGATGCAGGACACGCTCATTGAACACAAAGAGTACATCACCAAGCACGGTGAAGATATGCCGGAGATCCTTAACTGGAAGTGGCAATAATAACAAAAAGGGTTAACATATTTATGTTAACCCTTTTTGTTTAATGATGCTTTAGGTGACTTGACATGATACCCCCTAGGGGTATATCATTCATGTATGAAAGAGCCGACACAAAAATTAATCAAACGTCTCAAGATCGTTGAGGGGCAAGTGCGTGGATTGCAAGATATGTTGGAAAAGGGAGTTTATTGCATTGATGTCATCACACAGATATCTGCCGCAAAGCAGGCCCTTTCGGGGGTTGAGGACGCTTTAATGGAGAGCCACCTAGGGTCCTGTGCTATTGAGCAAATCAAGAAAGGGAAGGAAAGGAAAGCGATAGAGGAAATAATTAAAGTGTATCGACTTAAACGTAAATAAAGTCCATGAGCACGACAAAAACATACAATGTAAGAGGAATGCACTGCGCTTCGTGCGCGGGTATCATTGAAAAGACCTTTAAAAAAACAGACGGAGTGCAGTCGGCTGAGGTAAATCCGGGCACCGAAACCGTGAAGGTCGTTTTTGATGAGTCAAAAACCAACCCTCATCACCTTTCGCAAAAAATAGAAAAGCTCGGGTACACCCTCGTGTTCCCCACGGCTGAAGAAATGAAAATGTCAGCCGAAGAACATGCGGGACATCTCGGACTTAATCAATCGAAGAAAGAAAAGCTCGCAGAAGTTGCCGATATGCGATCAAAAGTCATAACAGTAATACCGCTCGCTGTTTTCAGTGTTTTTGTGATGGGGTGGGGTATTCTCGCGGACTACAATGTGCTTCCCAAAATGAGTGATACTCTCTATGAGTTCCTTCACCATCTACTACCCCTTATGGCCACGTATGTGCTCTTTGTGGTCGGCAAGCCGTATCTCCTCGGTCTGTATCGCTTTCTCCGTTATGGAGAGGCAAATATGGATACCCTTATAGGGCTGGGTACCGTCGCTGCGTTTCTGTATAGTTTTATAGTTAGTGCGTTTGAGGACGTACTCAAGTCTCTTGTAGATGTGCATCAGACATACTACGATGTTACCATTATTGTCATTGCTTTTATTGCACTCGGGAAATATCTCGAAGCTCGCTCAAAAATAAAGACTGGCGATGCTATTGAAAAACTCCTCAATCTCCAGACAAAAACTGCGCTCGTTATTCGCGAAGGAAAAGAAGTAGAGGTCTCAATTGGTGAGGTGGTTCACGGAGACCTCATTGTGGTAAAGCCGGGAGCAAAGATTCCCGTTGATGGGGTAATTACTGAAGGTTCTTCTTTTGTCGACGAGTCAATGGTGACCGGAGAGCCGATGCCCGTTCAAAAAAAGACAGGGGACCGTGTGGTGGCAGGTACCATAAACACCAGCGGCGCATTTGTTTTTAAAGCAACTAACGTTGGATCAGAAACATTACTCGCACAAATCATAAAGATGGTTGAAGAAGCGCAGGGAAGCAAGGCGCCCATTCAGGCCTTAGCAGACAAGATTTCGAGTATTTTTGTGCCAACCGTTTTAATTATTGCGTTCCTTGCTCTCGGCATATGGCTTCTGTTTGGAACGAGTACTCTCGGATTTTCACAAGCGATATCCCTAGGCCTTGTTGCTTTTGTTAGTATTCTGGTGATTGCCTGTCCATGTGCCCTCGGCCTTGCGACCCCAACGGCAATTATCGTAGGGGTAGGCAAGGGGGCTAAAGAAGGAATCCTTATCAAAGACGCGGCTACTCTCGAAAAACTGCACAACGTAGATACGGTCATCGTAGACAAGACTGGTACTATTACTATTGGCAAACCGACACTCGTTTATGTTCAAAATCTTTCAAACCTAAAAGACGATGAGCTTGTGTCTATCCTCGCATCACTTGAGAAAAAATCAGAGCACCCTATTGCGCACGCGGTTGCAACCTACGCAGAGGAGAAAAACATCACCACCGTAGACGTTGAAAATTTTGAAGGCATTCAAGGTAAGGGACTCAAGGGGTCAATCAATGGTATTGAATACTATGTTGGCAATGCAAAACTCATTAATGATCTCAGCGTCGCATTTGATACTTCAAAAATCGAAGAGTTTACCGCGCAAGGAAAAACTCCTGTCATTTTAGCTACCAAAGAAAAGGTCCTGGGGTTTGTGATGGTAGCAGATGAAATAAAAGCTGAGTCAAAGCAAGCGGTGGCAGACCTACATAAATTGGGAATCAAGGTCGTGATGCTCACCGGAGATGATGAGAGGGCAGCAAAGTATATGGCGTCATTGGTTGGCATTGATGAAGTAATTGCGCATGTATTGCCACAAGACAAGCTGGCAAAAATAAAAGAATTGCAGGCGCAAGGAAACATTGTGGCTATGGCAGGGGATGGGGTGAACGATGCGCCAGCGCTTGCGCAAGCAGATGTGGGTATTGCGATGGGTACGGGGACGGATGTAGCTATCGAGTCTGCTGGTATCACACTGCTTGGTGGCGATATCTCTAAGCTTGTAAAAGCAATCAAGCTTTCAAAAATGACGATGCGAGGGATTAAGCAGAATCTCTTTTGGGCATTCATCTATAACATTGTGGGGATACCGCTTGCGGCAGGAGTGTTCTATCCGTTTTTTGGATGGCTCTTGAATCCCGTTTTTGCAGGTTTTGCGATGGCATTCTCGAGTGTTTCGGTGGTATCCAACTCGCTCCGCATAAAGGCTAAGAAATTATAATTATTATGACTACACAAAAATATACGTTCCACGTACAGGGGATGCACTGCAATTCATGCGTCTTGATGATAGAAAGCGAGCTCGGAGATTTGCCGTACCTCACGCACGTCAAATCAAGCCTCAAGAATAATTCGGTGGAAGTGGTGGGAGATTTTGGTGACAAGACACCAGAACAGATTGCCGATGAATTAACGGCACCTCTGAGGCCTCATGGTTATACGGTTTCGGTTGAAAAGAAGACCAAAGAGAACAAGTGGGCAGATTTCAAAATTGCCATACCGGCAGCTTTGGCATTTGCCGTACTGTTTGTGGTGGTGCAAAAAATGGGGTTGGTAAACTTAGTGAGCGCGGGTGATGTTACGTACGGCACGGCGTTTGTGATTGGCATTGTCGCATCGCTCTCAACCTGTATGGCCGTCGTGGGAGGACTCCTGCTCTCAATGTCTGCCACCTTTGCAAAAGAGGGGGACAAAATAAAACCCCAGCTGATGTTCCATGCCGGGCGAATCGTTTCATTCTTTCTGCTCGGGGGAGTAATTGGTGCTGTTGGAACGGCGTTCACACTCAGCACCTCTGCTACGTTCATACTCGGTTTAGTTATTGGTGTAGTGATGCTCGTTCTTGGTCTCAATCTCCTCGACGTTTTTCCTTGGGCAAAAAAACTTCAGCTATCAATGCCGAAGTCCATTGCAAAACGTGCGCATGGAGTATCAAAATTAAATCATACTCTCACGCCGATCCTCGTAGGTGTTGCAACCTTTTTCCTACCCTGTGGGTTTACGCAGTCGATGCAACTCTATACTCTTACCACAGGAAGTTTCTCTGAAGGAGGACTCACGATGCTTTCGTATGCCCTAGGGACGTTCCCTGTGCTCGCACTCATTAGCTTCAGCTCATTCAGTATTCAGAGCAGCTCAAAGGCGGGGATCTTTTTCAAGACAGCTGGGCTTGTCGTTATTATGTTCGCGCTGTTTAATATTTTAAATAGTCTCGTGGTTGTCGGACTGATTCCGCCGCTCTTTAATTTTTAACATAATCATTTTATGAAATCTACCGTGGTGTCAGTCGTCGTAGCATTTGCTCTTATTGGAGGAGCTTTTATGCTCACGAGAAGTAGTGGGGAAGAAGTGGGTAACGCAAACAATGTCACCATTGTCGATGACAAGCAGATCATCGAGATAAAGGCCAAAGGTGGCTATCAGCCAAGAAAAAGTGTCGCTAAGGCTGGTATTCCCACTATATTGAGGTTTGACACGAACGGCACCTTTGATTGTTCGTCGTCAGTTCGAATCCCCCGCATGAACATAAGCAGGATACTTCCGCAGATAGGCACTACTGATATTGATATCGGGACTTTTAAAGCTGAAGTGCTTCAAGGTGCGTGCAGTATGGGGATGTACCCCTTTGAAGTTGAGTTTCAAAACTGATTTTCTGTATAGTCGCAGAATAGGGTAAAATGCTGGAATACAGACTAGTTATGAAAAAAGAAATAGAACTCCAGCAGAAAAAGATTGAGTACACGCTCAGGTTGAGTAAGCGTGCGCGAAGGATGCGGCTCGCTATTTATCGCGATGGAGCTTTTGTGGTGACCGCTCCGCAGTTTGTGGGATTAACTACTATTGAACAATTTATTCTGAGGAAGTCAGAGTGGGTGATTGGTAAGATAGAATACTTCAAACAATTCTCTGGCAGGATTTTTATTAAGAACACCAAACAAGAATTTGCCCTGCATAAAGAGTCAGCCTTGATGCTTGCCATAGAACGCATGGCACATTTTAACGAGATCTATCAATTCAGCTGGGGCAAGGTGACCATCCGTAATCAAAAGACGAGATGGGGGAGTTGTTCAAAAAAAGGGAACATCAATTTTAATTACAAAATAGCACTACTTCCCGCGCACATTGCGGATTACATTATTGTGCACGAGTTATGCCACCTGAAAGAGTTTAACCATTCACGAAATTTCTGGAATCTGGTAGCGCAGGCTATTCCCGGTCATCGTGAGGTGCGAGCAGAACTCAAAAAGACAGGAGTTAGTTTTTTCTAAGATTGTGTTAATAAAGAATAGGTTTCTTTACAAGCATAAGGTTTGTTGTTATTGTCGATGAATATTTATGGTAAATGTAATTGAGATCAAAGACCTAAAAAAGACCTACAAGGGAGGA
>MHUY01000005.1:20612-34300 GCA_001825115.1 Candidatus Yonathbacteria bacterium RIFOXYC2_FULL_47_9
CAGGGAAAACAACGCTTATCGACATGATCTGCGGGTCAGTGACCATTACCACCGGTACGGTTACTGTGGGTGGGTACGATGTGGTAAAGGATTACAAAAAAGCGCGTTCTTTGGTGGGGCTTGTTCCTCAAGAGATAGCACTCAATCCTTTCATTACGGTTATACGGGCGGTTGAAATTGCTCGAGGGCTGTATGGTAAACCAAAGGATGAGGTGCTTACAGAAAAAACTTTGAAGATGTTGTCGTTGTGGGAAAAGAAAGACAACCGGGTACAGCAGCTTTCGGGTGGGATGAAGAGACGCGTACTTATCGCCAAGGCACTTATGAATGAGCCCAAAGTACTGTTTCTCGATGAGCCTACGGCTGGTGTCGATGTGGACCTGCGTCGTGATCTATGGGATTCGGTCAGGGTGCTTAAAGAAAATGGTACAACGATCGTACTCACCACGCACTATCTCGAAGAGGCGGAAAGCATGGCAGACCGCGTGGGGATCATAAACAAAGGAGAGCTGACATTGGTCGAAGAAAAATCAGCACTCATGAAAAGGCTTGGGGGCAAAAAACTCATTTTGCACCTCGTAGATACACCCAAAGAAATACCGCAGGCACTTAAGGATTTTCAGGTCACATTCGATCGCGAAAAAAATACACTCGAGTACGAATATAATCCAGAAGGGGAGTCCGAGATTACTGCACTGTTTAACGAGGTAAAAGATGCAGGTATTGTATTCCATGACATGGAGACACAAGAACAATCTCTTGAGGATATTTTTGTAGAGCTCGTAAAAAAATAATATTACATGAACTGGATCGGATTAAAAACATTATTTATGATGGAAGTAGG
Organism: Candidatus Yonathbacteria bacterium RIFOXYC2_FULL_47_9; assembly: GCA_001825115.1. Lineage (GTDB taxonomy): Bacteria > Patescibacteriota > Minisyncoccia > Phycocordibacterales > UBA1550 > UBA1550. The sequence continues at coordinate 21,457 of MHUY01000005.1, forward strand.
GAGGACGCTCGCTATTCCTATGCAGACGATTCTTTCGCCAGTGATTTCGACGATGTTGTATTTTGTGGTATTTGGAAGTGCGATAGGAGGAAGTGTTACGCTGGCTGGCGGGGTAACCTACGCGCAGTTTATTGTTCCCGGACTCATTATGATGGCGCTCATCATTAACAGTTTATCGGCATCATCAAGCGGTATTTTTTTTCCTAAGTTTATGGGAACGATATATGAGATACTGACGGCACCGCTTTCGTATCTCGAAATTACCATTGGGTATGTGTTTTCGGCTGCAGTACGAGCAATGGCAATAGGGGGAATTATTTACATCACCGCATTGTTCTTCACCCCTGTTCCTGTGGCGCATCCATTTATTGCACTAGGGTTTAGTTTTCTTACCGCTGTAACCTTTGCACTTTTTGGATTTCTTATTGGTATCTGGGCTGAGAATTTTGAGAAACTTAATATCTTCCCATCGCTCATCCTTACGCCACTCTCTTTTCTTGGGGGAGTGTTCTATTCGCTCCAGATGCTACCTCCTTTTTGGCAAACGGTGTCGCTTGCAAACCCAATCGTATACATGATTAGTGGGTTGCGATGGAGTTTCTTTGGAGTATCGGATATTACGCCATGGACAAGCTTTGCACTTATTTGTGTATTTCTCTCTATTTGTTCAGCAATACTTGTTTGGATCTTTAAAACAGGGTACCACCTAAAGCCTTAGGTTACTTTAAAAACATCTCGGCACGAAATAGTTGAATTTCTGATACTATTAGCCTATGGCCGTTTGGGAGACTATTATCACAAACAAAAAGCATTTGATGACCGCTGCATTTCTGTCAGGGTTCATTATTGATAATTTTACTCTGACGCGTATTGATCTCGCTATGACAGTTATCGTGCTGTCTGCATATCTTTTTGCTGCAACGCTTGGATTTATCCTCGTCAGCATTTCTCGTGGCGGGGCACTTGGCCCCTATGCGACACAGTTCGCGTTCGGCAGTCTCCTTAGTGGATACTTTATATTTTTCACGCGCAGCGCCTCGCTTGCCGGCAGTTGGTTTTTTATTCTCCTGCTCATTATTGCGATATTTGGTAATGAATTCTTGAAAGAGGAGTATCGGCGGTTTGAGCTTCGTGCCACCATGCTCTTTGCTGCTTTCTTTTTCTTTGCGATCATCTATGTTCCGGTGACACTAAAAAGTATGGGAGCGTGGCCGTTTCTCTTGAGTGGCTTGATGAGCCTCGCTGCAATATGGGTAGTTATCAGGATCATTGATCGTATTGCACCAGAAGTTGTGCGCACGACTCGGCGACCCCTCGTTCTAACTATCGGTGGATTATTTGTGGGGGTCAATGGGCTCTATTTTGCTAACATTATTCCGCCGATACCACTCTCCCTTAAAGATGCAGGCATATATCATTTTGTTTCTCGAAATGAGGTTGGTGAGTATGCCGGCAGAGCCGAGTCGGTGAAATGGTACGATGTCCTCGGTCGGTATTATCCCCAATTTCACCACACGGAAGGAGGGCCGGTGTTTTTCTATAGTGCCGTGTTCGCCCCCACCAAACTCAATACGACAATATTACATGAGTGGCAGTATTATGATGAGCAGCTGGGTGCGTGGGAGACAACTGACCGGTTTAGTTTTCAGATCTCTGGGGGGCGTGACGGCGGGTATCGAGGGTACTCGGTAAAGCAAAGTATTATGTCAGGGCGATGGCGCGTGAACGTCATCACCGAGCGGGGCCAGATGGTAGGGCGCACAACCTTTACAGTCGTCAACACCCCTGCCTTACCTTCGCTCGTGACGGTACTGCTCTAAACGTAGCGCATCATTTATCATGCCATTTTCTGTATACAATAAGCGTTCTGTCGAAGCTCTTTGGTTTTTTGTTGTGTTCTATGTAACATTCGGCATCTTTTTGACGGTTGTCCAAGAGTGGGTCGTGTACCAGCCAGCCACCCGAGAGTTTGCTCAGTGTGCCGATCTTTCTCGTACAGAAAAAATACCGCATGAAGGCACGCGAATGTATTTCAAAGACAATGGTCCACGGGTTGTTGTTTTATATCACGGAAATTTTGGTTCAGCCTGCGACCGCGCATTTCTTGCAGAACTTTTTGAACAAGCAGGGTACTCGTATCTTTTGCCGGAATACGCGGGGTATTCGAACGACACGGTGTCACCCACGCACACACTCCTTAAAAAAGATGTTGAGCATACGGTAGATTTTTTGCGGACAAAAAATTTCTCAGAAGTGGTTGTGGTGGGGGAGAGTATTGGCGTTGGTTTTGCTGCATACCACACCGCACTATTGCCGCCTCAAAAATTACTCCTCTTTTCCTCTTTTAAGAACCTTTCTTCTATTGCACGCGTGCATTATTGGTATTATCCCGTTTCGCTTCTCGTGAAAGATCCTTTCGATAACGTGGCACTCATAGGGAATTTCCAAGGAGAAATACTTGCGCTGCATGGAGAACAAGATGACATCATCCCTCTCGCATTGGGGCAGAAGTTTTTTACTGAGCTTGACGCACCACACAAAGAAATGGTCGTCATACCAGGTTTGGGGCATAATGACTTGTTTGCGTCCCCCGATATGTACCAAGTTGTTAGGGGATTTTTAAAATGATAAGCAATGCTGGGGTAAGTGTGAGGATTTGAGGAGATACGATATAATATAAAGATGATGTCATCAACTGGAAAATTTCCTGCAGTACTTCTCGCCCTGTATGCGATATTTTTTACCATCCTCGCATTCAATCCAATCGATCGGCCTACGTGGTTCGCTGAAAATGCGACCGTATGGATTATTGTAGGGACACCCATTGTTCTTTGGGTACGAGGCATTCGGTTTTCAAACCTTGCTTACGCGTTGATGGCCATCCTTATCTTTTTGCATACATTGGGCGGACATTATACGTTTGCAAAAGTTCCCTTTGACTGGTTCACTGATTTTTTTGGTTTCGAGCGCAATCATTATGATCGCATCGCACATTTTACGGTTGGATTTTATGCGTTTGCAGTTGCCGAATGGTTATATGTGAAGCGTCTTGTTGTGAATCGTTTCCTTCTTTTTACCTATCCTATTTTCGTCATTGCGGCGGTAGCTATGGGGTATGAGGTTATCGAATGGATCTATGCGGCAAGTGCAGGCCCTCTTGCGGGGGCGGCATATCTTGGTAGTCAGGGAGACATCTGGGACGCTCAAAAAGATATGGCACTCGATACGCTCGGTGCTATCCTTGCCACCATATTATTTTTTATCGTGCGTAAGCCAAAGAAGGATCTCTCTTTGCAATAGTTTTTGATATGCCCGCCCCCTTAAAATCCTATCGCCCCTCACGCAATGTTTCCCTCCTCGGACTTACGAGTTTTTTCAATGACTTTTCTTCTGAGATGATCCTTGCGATTTTCCCTGCGTTTTTTACGTCGGTGCTTAAGGCGGGTGCGGGGTCACTGGGTCTCGTAGAAGGGTTTGCTGATGGTGCCGCAAATATTATCAAGATCTACGCAGGTCGCCTTTCTGATTCAACACAAAAAAGAAAACCATTTATGGTTGCAGGGTACGCACTTTCTGTGGTCACTCGCCCTGTGTACCTTTTGGTGTCATCGGTCGGCGGGGTAGTGGGGCTCCGGTTTGCTGATCGCGTTGGTAAAGGACTTCGCGAGGCGCCGCGCGACGCCATCATCTCGCTCTCAACCCCCAAGGACGAAATAGGTCGTGCGTTTGGTTACCACCGTATGCTCGATACACTTGGTGCCCTCGGCGGTCCCCTCGTTGCGTACCTCATTTTGCGTACGTACCCTGATGGGTTTAATATTGTGTTCATCACAGCATTTATTATCGGACTTTTGGCGATTGCTTCATTGGTGTTTGTAAAGGACACCGTCGGTGATCTTAAGAAGAACGGTATCAAGCTCGCCTCAATCGCCGCATTCCCTGCAGATTTCAAACGATACCTCGTTGCTCTGTTTTTGCTCGCTGCAGGGAGTATCCCGGTAGCTGTGCTCTTGCTTTCAACACAACACATAGGTCTTGCGATCGCTTCAATCCCGCTTTTTTATATGCTCTACAATCTTTCATTTGTAGGGTTCTCGCTCAGGGCAGGCGGTTTAAGTGACCGTATTGGTCCACGCAAGGTACTGCGCATCGGGTACGCTGTCCTTTTGTTGGGGTATGTAATCGTTGCACTCGCAAAAAGCACCCCCATACTTATTGTTGGATTTTTGGTGCTGGGCCTTTTTCCTGCTTTAACCGACGGAGTGGCACGTGCGCTAGCAGCAGAGCTCTCACCTCCAGAATATCGTGCAGGAGCATATGGTCTCGTGAATGCCACCATGGGCTTTGGGCTCATGATAGCGGGGATAGGAGGTGGGTATATTTGGGAAATTTTTGGAGCCCCCGCGGCACTTACGGTAGGAGGGGTATTTGTTATGAGTGGCATTATTATACTCTCAACAATCATCGTTAATGAAAAAAAGAAAAACATCGAGTAGTTTTTCTCTAACCTTGGTATACTTACAACAAGATGCCTGAAGACCTCAAAACAATGTTTATGCGCGCATATCCTTCGCGTGACCCATGGGCACACAAAGGTGATTTCGGGTATGTAATGATCCTTGCAGGGAGTCAGAAATATTCGGGCTCGCCAGTCTTCAATGCAGTGGGTGCACTGCGTACGGGCGCAGACCTCGTGGTTGTTCGCGGACATTTGAGGGCGATGGATATTGCAGCACACTATGCACCCGATATCATCACCGAACCTTTTTCGTGGGAGTTTAGCAAGGATGATGTCCTTGGTATTGTAAACGAAATGAGAAACTACCGTTCTCTCGTTGTTGGGTGTGGAATGGAAAGGGGTGAAACCTCGTTTGAGGCAATACGCGTTCTCGTTGAAAAAAGTACCATTCCGATGGTTCTTGATGCTGAGGCCCTTCGTGCAATCGCTGGGCATACAGAACATATAGACCTTTCTCATTCGATTCTTACCCCCAACAGTGAAGAGTTTAGAGTTTTGACCGGCGAAGAGGTGGGTTCAAACGAAGAAGAGCGTAAAGAAAAAGTGCAGAGATGGGCACGCACGCTCGGTACTACGATCCTTCTTAAGGGGCACATTGATGTTGTCTCTGATGGTGAGCGCGTATTCTTCAATACGACGGGAGTGCCACATATGACCAAGGGAGGGTTTGGTGACGTGCTGTCAGGGATTGCTGGCGCACTCCTTGCTCGCGGACTGACGCCTTTTGATGCAGCTAGCTTGGCTGCGTATGTGAATGGCAGGGCAGGGGAACTCGCGGCAGAAAAGTACGACGAAGGGGTTCTTGCAAGTGATATCTTTGAATATATCCCGCTCGCAATAAGAGCAGGAAAAGAGTAGCTTGTACGAGCCTGACACACCCTGGTATACTTGGAGTAATCGTAATTAAAAAGACCTATGAAAACCCTTTTCGAAACATTCAAAAAAAGTATTTATAATCCAGAGTTTTATCGCACTGCTGCTGATGTGCCGCTTGGTGATACTATTCGCTATTACATGAAGGTTGTATTTGGGTTGGCGCTTGTAGCGACCACGATATTTGCCTTTATTTTAGTACCACAAGGAGTTCGTTTTATGCGAGATACGGCACCATCATTGGTACGAGAGCAATATCCTGTCGAGCTCACCATACGTATTGAAAAAGGCATCGTCTCAACCAATGTTACCGAACCCTACATTATTGCAGGTAAAAATAGTACTCGTGAAGTACTTAAAGAAAGTGGCGTTGAAAACTTGCTCGTCATCGACACCACGGAGGATTTTAATACAAAAACATTTGACGAATATAAAACACTCGCTTTGTTTACTAAATCCCAAATCGTAACAAGGAATAATTCAGGGAGAGCAACCATACAGGATTTACGAGGCGTGACTGATGCAACTATTGATCAGGCGATGCTTTTGAGGTGGGTCGAAAAAATACGCTCAGCACTCGTATATGTTGTGCCTGTGGGTATTTTTGTAACGATCATCATTTTGTTTTTGGGGTATGTTGTGTATCTTGTTCCACTATTCCTTTTTGCGCTCATACCATTTTTCTTGTCAAAAATAAGAAAGATACCACTTACGTATCGTGGAGCATACAAAATGAGTATCTATGCAGTGGTTCCTGGGCTTGCTTTAAAAACACTCTTAAACATCATCGGATTCTTCTTTGTTCCCGTATACCTTTCTCTCTTGGTATTTATGTTGATTATCTTTATTAATATGCGCGAGGCTGAGCAACCGACCTTGTTCAGTAATGACTAAAACTATGAACTACGAACACCTTGCATCAGTAGAAATTGTTGAGAAAACCATTGCCGCCCTCAAAGAGCGCAATATTGGTGCTGTGGTTGTTGAAACAAAAGCTGAGGCACTCGAAAAAATTAAAAGCCTCATCCCCGCGGGTGCCCCCGTGATGAACGGATCATCAACAACACTCCAAGAAATCGGCTTTGTAGATTATTTAAAAGGGGGTAAGCACGGCTGGAACAACGTGCACAAGGAGATATTAAAGGAGAAAGATCCTGTACACCAAGCCGAACTCCGCAAGCAGAGTATACTCGCTGATTATTTTTTGGGAAGCGTGCATGCGGTTACTGAGGCAGGGCAGCTACTTGTTGCGTCAGCATCAGGAAGCCAAATCCCGAGTTATGCATTTTCTTCAGATAATGTTATTTGGGTTGTAGGTACTCAAAAGATCGTACCCAGCTTTGACGAAGCAATGAAGCGTATCCAGGACTATGTGTATCCACTTGAGAACAAGCGCATGCAGAGCGTGGGGTATCCTGGAAGCGCGATTGACCGCATCCTCATTATTCAGGGCGAAATGATGCCCAATCGTCATCTCACCGTTATTTTTGTGAAAGAGAAATTGGGATTTTAAGTAAATAAAAACCCCGCATATAATGCGGGGTTTTTATTTAGGAAAGATTTGAAACCGTTTTTAGTCGTCCGTGGATTATTACCCCCAGACAAAAGAGAATGGTTGAAATGATTGCGGAGAGGATGCAATACACACAGAATGCCTTGATGAGGAACTTCTGCACGTAAATAAAATACGCCGACATCGCAAACCCCAATGCTGTTGCGGGGAGAAGGAGTCGCGCGAAGAGTGCATTCTTGGTATCAAGATAGAGGAGTCCAAGGATTCCAATACCGAGATAGAACACCATGCCGTATGCTGAAAGGGGAATACCCCAGAGTACTGAATATGGCGACTTTGAGACGGTGTCGCAACCAGTAAATCCAAGTACGCACGGAATTGGTCCACCTGACAGGCGTTTAGCGAGGAGGAATGTTGAGTCAGCGAACCCAATGAGGGCGAGCGCGATGACGACAACAAGCAGGGATGTTGATAAGATCTTGGTCATTATTTAAGAGCAGCTTCTATGGTTGCGCGGAATTCTTCTGCACTGCGAGGGTTCTCCATTTTTTTACCATTGAGATAAAACGAAGGTGTTGAATTAACGCCAGACCTCAATCCTGTCTCCTTGTCGTGAGCGACTGCATCCTTGGTTGTTTGTGCGTCACGGTCAGTTTTAAAACGAGCGATATCAAGACCGAGTTCTGTGGCAAAGCCTTCAAATGTTGCTTCTGCGGTATCTATTTCTGACCATTCTGATTGACTCTTGAAAATCATTTCGTGCATCTCCCAGAATTTCCCTTGTAGGCCAGCAGCTTCTGCTGCATAGGCGGCAGGAAGTGCGTTTTTGTGTTGTCCGAGAGGGAAGTGGCGATATGTGAAAGCAAGCGTGTCTTTGTTGTCGGCAACGATCTTTTCGATGATAGGGTAGTACATGCCGCATGCAGGACACTGGAAGTCGCTGTATTCAACAAGCTCAGCTTTCTTCGTTGCTTCTGTTGCTCCTTTTGTCCAGTCGCTCGTAGACACTGCTTCGGTCAATGACCCTGCGCGTACCGCTGGTTTTTGGGGGCCTTTGGCAATCTGCCATGCAGCGATCGCCGTGACGCCAATAACCAAAATTGCTGAAACCCAAACAATGATTCTTTTTTGTGTATCCATCCCGTTAGAGACAGGGGATAAATCCCCGTGTCTAATTATATTAAACTGCTAATAATATTTTATTTAACGCATCTCGTTTCCTCTAGAAATAACATGAGGGTCTCTAACGGGATCCATAATAGTTGTATGGTAGCAAGAGGAATCCATAAAGTCCAACAGGAATAATAAGATGCGACAGTGTTCTTGTGGCCACAGGTATCTTCCATACTCGTAAGTTGTCCCCACTTTTTTGCTTGCTAAAGATGTAAGAGGCAGGATATAATATAAGACATGGGTAAAAGTGTTGTGTTAAAAATTTTCATGAGTGCCGTCCTGCTCTTTGTTGTTGTAGCGGTTGTTTTGTTTGTGCTTGGTCAGAGTGATAAAAAGAGCGACACAATAGGTGAGACTACACCCATTAGTTCTCCTGCTGAATCAGTGAGTGTGTACACCGAAGAAGAAAAAATTAACATCCTACAAAGCCTATCAGAAGCCGCACCGGCCAGCACCACAAAAAAAGAGTCAGTTACTCCAAAGGTAACAAACAGCACCATTTCCGCAGATGAAGCACAGAAAAGGATCCAGATACTAAAACAGATTCCTGTCCCCGTTGATACTACCAGTCCTTCTGACGAGGAAAAGTTGCGCATACTCAACGCGCTTAGTGGTGTCGCCCAATAAACATTAATTTACTCATATGAACAAGAACATTTTTCAATCTTTTAAAATCGTTGCGCTAGCACTAACTCTTTCTGTCGGTATCAGCTATGTGTCTGCGTGGACGGCACCAACCGCAACACCACCCGGGGGCAACACGGTTGCACCGCTCAATACCGGAGGCACCGCACAAACAAAAACAGGAAATCTTTCTGCGTGGGCTTTGACAGGCAACTCCGTCAATACCAACACCCTCAAGGTTGTAGGTGGCGCAGCAGCCAACAGAGTCCTCACTTCGGATGCGGCGGGCAATGCTACGTGGCAGCCTGCAGGCGCGGGTAACACCTATACAGCCGGCAACGGACTCACCTTGACCGGAAATCAGTTTTCTACCAACAACACCCAAACACAAGCTCGTGTGAGCGGCACCTGTGCAGTCGGGCAAAGCATCAGAGCGATTAGTAGTACTGGGGCAGTTACTTGTGAGATAGATGATGTGGGGGCGGGTGGTAGTGATAATCTCGGTAATCACACGGCAACGCAAAATTTAAACATGGCGGGGAGGCAAATTTACGGACTCGTTGGAGGGAATTCGTTAAGCTGGGGGGCTACTGCTGGCGCGGGGAATAGTATCTACAGCGACGGCGCGAACGGAAATATCGGCATACGTGCCTCGGGCGCAGTCTATATACAGAATCAGCCCGGTACCGCCTTAAACACTCTTTATACCGGCTATACATATAACTCTAGCACCATCGACGCCAAGGACTACTGGATTCGTGACGCTAACAAGTGGGCGAGTCAGATGGGGGGTGGAGGCGCAAAAGCATGGGTGAGCTATTCCTCTGTTAGTGGAGTATTAAATAGTTATGGGGTAGGTAGTGTCACTCCAAGTACTTATAACCCAACAGTAAATCTTTCACCTGCGTTATCCTCGGCCAACTATGCTGTAATTTGCAATGCTACCCTTACTTCTGGTGGGGCAGAGGAGCAGGTATTTGCTTACGGTAAAACAGCAAGCTCTTTTTACTTACGAGCCTCTTATGCTGTAGACCCTGACCCAATAAAGTTTTTTGACTGCGTAGTGTTTGGGAATTAAAGCGGATGTTATTGGTGTGCTGCGACGCGTATCGACTAATAAGATTTTTTTATGAAAATATTCCCCATTCACAGGATGCATAAAGTACTGGCAATCGTGACCGTTGGAGCACTGCTTGCAGTGACGTATCTGGTAAATCCAAACTTATTCAAATCACCAAACGCGGAAGCGGGGGCAACCCAAAATCTTTCCGGGTGGGTATGGAGCTTAGGGAGCGGGTCTTCCGTGTCCCCCGATCCTGCTGCAGGGCCGTATACGGCAAATAGCAACACAGGACTTGGCTGGATCAGCTTTAATAGCGCGAGCGACGGAACAACAGGGCCTGGGGAATACGGAGTAAACGTAAATACCGCAACCAAGGCAACGGCGGGCAAAGGTAATTTTTCGGGAAATGCTTGGGTGGGCGACACAAATCTTATTAATGGTGACAATACGGGGTGGGTAAGCTTTGACCGTGGAGTTGCAGGAGACCCTCCTTCTGACGATGTAGGTTCAGTGCTCCCCGGCACCCCTCTTGCGTATGTTGATTGGTCTAATGGTGAGGTGCACGGCTGGATGAGAGCACTTTCAGCATGTAAAAATAATAACTGGGACGGTGCCACGTGCACGAGTTCGGGCGCTGGAGATGCGGCCGGATCGTGGGATGGCTGGATCAAACTTTCTGACGACACGGTTCCTTTTTGGGCGGGCAATGGGGTAAAGATCTCTGACAATAAATTGAGTGGATATGCGTGGGGGTCTGATATTGTTGGGTGGGTAAATTTTGCGCCGAATATTGGAGGGATAAACGTAGGGCCCGTGATTGGTGTGCCACCCTGTGTTGCCGCCGATGTTCCTGTGGGCTCATGGGGTGCCTGTCAGCAAATTGGTTCGTGCCCTGTGGACGACGGATCAACTTCTGGTATTCAGGTGGGAGTATGTCCTACGGGGGGCACGGTAACACGACTGTGTACAACCCCAACAGCGCTGGTTTGTGTAGAAGCGCCAGTGGTGGGGCCAGGTTGTGGAAACGGGATTTGCAGCGAAGGAGAAACCCCTCTCACATGCGCAAAAGATTGCAAGCTAAAAATCAAGCAGTTCTAGATTCACGAACAACAAAAAAGACCAGTGATAAGCTATTCACTGGTCTTTTTGTTCGCCATTAGGAATGGCACACCTCGCTCAATTAAATGACCTACTAGGTTCCTAAAACTCGCCCGAGGAGCACTTCTCGTGTACAATAGGGAAATGAAATACCAGAGTTCTGCAAAAAATGATCGTGGGGAACAAGGGGTGAGTGACCGTACTCGAGCGACCGAATACGCTGCTACTATGCGCGCGGCGATGAGCGACAAGGCATACTCGCTCCCAGAAGCGTCTCTTCGTTTGCCGTTTGATAGTGTGCTTTATGAAAGGTCGCGTGTGCTGGCAAGTCAGCTTGCCGGACAGAAGCTTAATTACGTCGTGAACGTTGGTATTGGTGGTTCCAACCTCGGCACTAAAGCTGTGTATGAGGCAATTTTCGGTACTCTCGATGCCCACAGTCCTTTTGCCCCCAAAATGCTTTTTGCAGACACCTGTTCGCCAGAACTTCTTTCAGATATTACAGAGATACTCTTGAGCGAAATCACCATACCCGAAGAAGTAATATTTATTATTGTCAGCAAGTCAGGCGCAACAACGGAAACAATCGTCAACGCGTCGGTCTTGATTTCGGCACTTGAGCAGAAGTTTGGTTCGCTTGCAAAGCGTATCGTATGCATCACTGACGAAGGTTCATCTCTTTGGCAAACAGGGGAGAAGCAAGGGTTTCATCTTCTTCCTATTCCGAAAATGGTGGGTGGTCGCTACTCGGTGTTTTCCCCCGTGGGTATTTTCCCGCTTCTTTGTGTGGGGCTCGAAGTTGACCGCATGCTCAAAGGGGCGCAGGAAGTGGTGCATAGTTGTGTTGAGCGGGGGGCAGAAAGTGACGCATATCGTGCGGCGGAAGATATGCTTGCGTGGAACGAACAGGGGATGATGGTGTTTGATATGTTTTTGTTCCAGCCTGAGTTTGAGAGTTTGGGTAAGTGGTATCGTCAGCTTTTTGCTGAATCGCTCGGGAAAGAAACAACCGAAGAAGGTGTTCCTACAATACACCATATGATACCCACGGTGTCTGTTGGGTCAACAGACCTGCATTCAGCTGAACAGATGCATTTGGCGTTCCCTGGTTTGATCGCGCGGACCTTGGTGCGGGTGAATGCTCCGCATTGGGAACACGAATTTCTTGCCGCTGACCTTGTTTTTGCTCCATTGGTACCAGGAATCGCTGGTCGTGCACCGTGTCATGTTATGGATGCGATTTACGAGGGTGTAAAAGAAGCATATCGTGCTCGCGGTGTTTCTTTTGCTGAAATCGAGCTTCCTGATCTTTCGCTCGAAACAATCGGTACATTTCTTCAGTTTGAGATGTGCAGGGTTATGCATCTAGCGCACCTTTTGCGGGTGAATGCTTTCGATCAACCCAATGTCGAGTCGTATAAGCAGGCGACACGGCGTATTTTAGGCGGGAAATAAAAGGCGGCGACACTCGCTTGTGCTTTTGCTATTGTGGTATAATAAAGTAATATTTAGCAGTAACCATATTATGAGCCCTATGAAATATTTTGCATTATTAAGTTCAGTGTTTTTGCCGACAATCGCGTTTGCGGGGGTAACAGATACGCTCTTGGTGCTAGATGACTCGGGGCTATTTTCATCGATATCACTCTGGTCAATGCTCATTGTAGCGTTTGTGACAAGTATGATGGTGTGGATTGGGGGACGCCATATGCGCGGTGGTGTGCTTGGGCGCGTGCTTACCTGTTTTAGTATGGGTATGACCCTCATCTTTTTTGGGGCAACGACAGAGGTTTCATGGATCCGAGACACCTTAGGTCTTTATGCAAAACTTGTCCATGACTCGCTCTTTATTGTGGGGTATATCCTTATGGGGATCGCTGCAAGCAAACTCCTCAAGGTTATTAAAGGAGAATAATCAATATTTTTATGGACCAGAACGAACAATACAAATTAATGATGGCGGAGATCATTGCTAAACAGA
>MHUY01000006.1:0-10764 GCA_001825115.1 Candidatus Yonathbacteria bacterium RIFOXYC2_FULL_47_9
CTCGCCCTTGAGCCCCTCGATAGCGAGGAGAGCATCCTCACTGCGAGCTGTTGCGCCTGTATCGCCCCTCAAGTGCTCCAGGAACTGCCCTACCCGCGTGCGGGTGCGCGATACCACCCCTTTAATATACAAATAGTCCTCGCTCGACTCCGCATACCCAAGCTCGGTAAAAAGCTCCTGCGCAAGATTCTCACTCTCACGCGCGGATATCATCTTATCCTGCGATTCCACAGGAGCGTTCAAGCGGCGCTCTTCCATTTCGATCATACCCTCAAGGCGACCAATCTTGCGCGCAAGCTCATCACGTTCACGACGAATATTGCCGAGCTCACCACGCACACGCAAAAGCTCGTTACCTTCGGCACTTTCGGTGTGGCGCGCGCCACGAATAGCCTCAGCGCGTTCAAGTTCTTCGGTTGTCTTATGGAGCTCGCCCTCAAGTGTCTCGCGCTCTGTTTTTTGTGCCTCGCGTGTGTGCTTCAAATACGCCTCTTCACGCTTTAAGTATTCGTCATAAAGCCCCGTAAGCTCATCGCGTAAACTCCGCGCCTGCTCGACTTTCTCTACCTGCTTTTTCAAAAACTTGATATGCGGAGCGATCTCGCGACGAAGCGATTCACTCTGGCGCATATTCTCCTCGGTCTTCACGAGCTTCTTTTCACTCTCAGCGATGCGCCAATGATATACTTTGAGACCCAGCGCATCCTCGATCATCGCACGACGATCCTTGGGCGATGAATTCAAAATACGATCCGCCTCACCCTGCGAAATAATATGGTGCCCCGACGCACCAATATGCACCGCAGCAAGAAGCTCGATGACATCCTTTAAACGTACCGCCGAACCATTCACAAAATACTCACTCGACGCATCGCGATGAATCTCGCGCGCAATAGCGACCTCGTCAAAATCTATCGGAAAGGTGCGGTCACGGTTGTCAAAAATAATCGTCACCTTGGCGCGATTCTGACGTTCGGCAGACTTTGAGCCGTTAAAGATGAGGTCCTCGGTGCGCTTGCCACGCATGCTCTTGAGCGACTGCTCACCAAGCACGAAACGGAGTGCCTCGGCGACGTTGGACTTACCCGAGCCGTTCGGCCCCACAATAGCCGACACCTGTGCCCCAAACTCAAAAACGCTCTTACGAGCGAACGATTTGAACCCTGAAATTTCGAGACTTTTTACGCGCATTATTTAATATCAGTTTAGCACAGAGAGCAAAACGACGCGACACTAAAAGTGTCGCGTCGTTCTTATATATTAAATTCTGTATTCGGCCCTATTTCCCCCACTTCTTCACCTTGAGACCCTCTGCAGCAGCATGCTGCTCCGCCTCTTGCTTTGACTTGCCAGCACCTTCTGCTACGAATTCATCCTCAAGGTATACGCCAACAACAAACTCTTTGTCGTGGTCGGGTCCGAGCTCCCGCATCACCTTATACACAGGAGTAATACCCACATGATCCTGCGCTTCCTCTTGAAAGAAACTCTTTGCGTCGCGCCACAATTCTTTTTTCACAATTTCTTCGGTCTTGCCGAGAAGATGCGACTTGAGAAACATATCTGCGGTAAGGAATCCCTGGTCGAGATAGATAGCACCCACAAGCGCTTCAAAGGCGTTTGCAAGAATGATCTGACGCGCTTTGGTACCCTTGTCCTTGGCTTCACCTTTTGAAAGGAGGAGGTATTGCTCCATCCCCATATCGATAGCAAGGTCGCCGAGTGTAACGGCATTCACGAGCGCTGCGCGATAACTCGTAAGGTCACCTTCTGTTGCGTGAGGGTATTTTTTATACAAAAAATCAGTGACTGAAAGCTCTACAACTGCATCACCAAGAAACTCAAGACGCTCGTTCTGCGCAAGCCCCTTCTCGCGGGTCTCGTTGATGTACGAGCGATGCGTAAAAGCCTCGCGCAAGATTGACTTGTCGCGAAAGGTTACGCCAATCTTTTCTTCAAATGTTGCAAACTTTTCCATACAAAATAACCGTTGTTTATTTCTTCAAAAGAATATCTACCGCTTTCGTAATAACAGGAATCATATCGTCATAAAGATTAAGATCAAGTATCTCCGCAAGTTTCCACCAGCGCGCATCATCGAGTCCGCCGCCCACCTTCTTGAGGGTAATTTCCTGGTATGGCGCCTCGGCAAGAAAGTACTTTACTTTTTTCAAGAGCTTACCCTTCTCTGGGTGCGAAGCAACGTATTCATTTTCGCCAAGAAGATCGCTCGGCGTGACCGGGAGTCCAATCTCCTCATTCACAATACGGGTGATAGCTGCTCTATCATCCTCACCCTCCACATAGTGACCCTTTGAAAGGGTCCAGTGGCCAAAAATGTCGTGTACGAGGCCAAGGTAAATATCCCCACCATCTCGCGCATACACCACGGCACCACCAAGCTTGTCGACGGGGAGCGTCTTTGGATCTACCGGCTCTGCCTTTGATTTCTTTTTGCTGGTTTCTTCTTTGCCTGGCTCACCAAGCTCCTTGTACACGGCACCAAGTACACCGTTTACAAATTTACCTGAAGTCTCACCACCAAAGGACTTGGCAAGCTCGATTGCTTCGTTGATAGCTACCTTTGCCGGAACCTGCGTGCGGTCTTCAAAGAGGAGCTCATAGAGACCCATACGGAGAATGTTTCTGTCTACCAGCGCAATCTTTTCAATTGGCCAATCCGGCGCCGCCTTTTCGATTATATCATCAAGCTTTGTACGCTTTTCAAGGATGCCTAAGAGAAGCTTACGCATAAATGAAATATCGTTGACGCCCGGAGCGAACTCCTCCGCGTTGCGCGCAAGTGACTCCTCAATCTCGAGATCGGTCAATTTCCCTTCACGGAAATCCCACTCGTAAAGGGTCTGCATAACGATACTTCTTGAAAGGTGCCTATTTGCCATAGATAGTGATAGTTTAAAAAATGTACATTTACCAAGGATGTGAACAAAAAGAGGCCTGCCCGTGAGGGTGCCTCTTTACTTTGCCGCTTTTCCTTTTGTTGCCAAACGTTTCTCGGTCTTGGCGATCGTTTTGACCAAACTCAAGACAGGCTTTCCGCGATAGGTGCCACAATTTGTGCATGCCTGATGGCGGAGGTGAAGCTCTGAACACTTGACGCACTTTGAAAGGCGCGCCCCCTCGAGTGCGTGGTGCGAACGGCGATTTGCCGTATGCGCGCGTGTATGTCTCATTCGTACTACCATAGTTTTTCTAGCATAACAGAAGGGCTAGAAAAAATCAAGTCCTTTCCCTGAAAGGGTGAAATAGGCAAAATAAAAGCGCCGGGGTAAGCCGACGCTTTGGAAATCAGGGGTGCCGAGGGCACTCCTTCAGAAAGTTCTTGAGACAGGTAGCTTTTACATGTCCCGTAACGTTTCCAATGACAAAGTAAACGAGACCTTTTTGCGCCTGGGTAAGCTTTTCTTCAAGCTTTTCTCTGGTAAAGCGTTGGGGTCCCCTTTGTAAGTTTTTGTCCTCAGACATAAAGCGAACAAGGAACGAATTCGAGTACTCTGTTTCTATTACCACCATGATGGCGTGTTTGGGGTCCAAAAAATATCTAGACCCCGAAGGTACTTTCCCGGTGCTATCTCTTCTGGACAACCGTCTTGAATTCCTCGTTATATACCGAGGTGTTGCACGACTTTGCATTATTTAGCCCCTTTGCTTAAGGATGATTAAAAAGTACAAAATTACTAATACTATTATACCAAAAATAGTCACAAAAGTAAAGGGTTCACGCAGCACTATTCCCTTATTAAACGTTTCAAAAAACTCTTGCGATGATGAGTGGTCAGCCCATGTTTTTCGAGCGCTTCGTAATGCGCCTTCGTGCCATACCCTTTATGTTGCTCAAAACCGTACGCCGGGTGTTTTTTTGAAAGAGCAACCATACGCTTGTCACGAGCAACCTTTGCAACGATGCTCGCCAGTGCGATAGCGAGCTCTTTTTCGTCACCCTTAATAATCGTTTCTTGGCTCTTGTAGTGCGCTGGCGCACGCAGTCCCCCATCAAGAAGCACGCAGGTATGTTCTACTTCGTGTTCGATTACCCCTAGCGCTTGCGACAAAGCTTGTCGTATCGAGGGCGCAATACCGTCCTTATCGATTGCCCCTGGCGCAACAAACGCAACCGTGGTCGCCAAAAATCCTGCCTCCTCAGCCTTTTCTATACGCAAAACCCACTCCTCGCGCGCCTTTGCTGAGAGTTTTTTTGAGTCCTTTATGACAGGAAAGAGCTTCGCGACACGCGTCCTGTGCTGGGCATAAATGCACACCGCTCCCACCGCAACCGGCCCCGCTAAAGGCCCCCGCCCCACCTCATCGATGCCAATCAGGTATTTATACCCACTCTTTTTCATATATCGCTATCATAGCAAATCCACGTCAAAATGAATTTTTGGGCAGGTGCAACTATCTGTTATACTGACCTCATATGGCGACCGAAGATCCTCAATTCATCCACCTCCACACACACTCGCACTACTCTCTCCTGGACGGCCTTTCCAAGGTCGACGAGATGGTGAAGCTTGCAAAGTCGTACGGCATGAACGCCATCGGCCTCACCGACCATGGCAACATGTATGGCGCGATTGAGTTCTATAAAAAATGTAAAGGTGCAGGTATCAACCCTATCATTGGTGTCGAGGCGTATGTGACTCCGGGGTCGCGACACGACAAACGCCCTGGTATCGACACCACGCGTTACCACCTCACCCTCCTCGCAAAGAATGCTACCGGGTACAAAAATCTCGTGCGCCTCGTCACCCTATCTCAGCTTGAGGGGTACTACTACAAGCCACGCATGGACAAAGAGATTCTTCGTGCCCACAGCGAAGGCATCATCGCCCTCTCGGGATGTTTTGGTGGTGAGCTCTCACGCGCCCTCAGGAATCGCGATATGGAAGAAGCGGAAAAAGTCGCCCGTGAACACCAAGACATCTTTGGTAAGGAGAATTACTACCTTGAGATTATGCATCACCCTGGTGTGCCCGGTATCGAGGAGGTGCGCGCGGGTATCATCGCTCTTGGTAAAAAACTCGACATTCCGCTCGTCGCAACACAAGACTCGCACTATCTACATCACGAGGACCAACGCGCCCACGAGACCCTCCTCGCTATTCAAACCAACGGCGACCTGAACGACGAAAATCGCTTCTCCATGGAAGCCGACGATTTTTCGTTCATCAACACCGAGACCGCACTCGAATATTTCAAGGACACCCCTGAAGCAGTATGGAACACGCAAAAAATTGCTGATCGTTGCAATATTGAACTCACGCTCGGGACATGGGTATTCCCTAATTTGAAAATTCCTGAAGGGACCACCTACGACAGCGAACTTCGTCGGCTCGTATATGAAGGTATCTCCACTCGTGGGCTTGATAAAAACGATCAGACTGTCATTGACCGTGTTGAATATGAACTCAAAGTTATTCACGACAAAGGGTACTCGCCATATTTTCTCGTGGTGGGAGACCTTCTCCGCTTTGCTCGTGAAAGCGGTATTTTGACCACCGTCCGCGGATCGGTCGCAGGATCGATCACAACCTACCTTCTCCACATCACCCACGTGAACCCTCTTGAATACAAGCTTCCTTTTGAGCGTTTCCTTAACCCCGAGCGTCCAAGTGCCCCCGATATCGATATGGACTACGCCGATACCCGTCGCGAAGAAGTGATCAACTACGCCAAAGAAAAATATGGCTCTGACCATGTCGCGCAGATCGGCACCTTTGGTACAATGATGGCCCGCGGTGCGGTGCGTGATGTTGCCCGTGCGCTCGGGCACCCCTACGGTATCGGCGACAGAATTTCGCGCCTTATTCCCGAGGGGTCCCAGGGCTTTCCTATGACTATCGATATGGCGCTCAAAGTAGAGCCTGAGCTTGCCGACCTATACAAGAACGATCCAACGACCAAAGAGATCATCGATCTCGCAAAAAAACTTGAGGGTTGTGTGCGACATATTTCCGTGCATGCCGCAGGGGTGGTCATTGCCCCTACCCCACTTTATGAATTCACGCCAACCCAACTCGACCCCAAGGGTGGTAAGATTATTTCTCAATACGATATGCATGCGGTTGAGGACGCAGGTCTCCTTAAGTTCGACTTTCTCGGTATTCGCAATCTCTCTATTCTGGGCGATGCAATACGTTTGGTTGCCGAGCGTAAAGGTATCAAAATAAATATTGAACAAATCCCTGTCGATGATCTTCGCACCTTTGAAATGCTCGCGCGTGGCGAAACAATGGGGCTCTTTCAATTGAACGGTGCAGGTATGACGCGCTACTTAAAAGAACTCAAACCTTCGACAATTCACGACATCAACGCTATGGTGGCTCTTTACCGCCCAGGCCCGATGGAATGTATCCCCGACTATATTGCCCGCAAACACAGACCCTCTCTCGTGACCTACCTCGATCCGCGCATGAAAGACATTCTCGCGATGTCGTATGGCGTTATCACCTACCAGGACGACGTTATGATGATCGCGATTCACCTCGCGGGCTATTCATGGCTCGATGCGGACAAGCTCCGCAAGGCAATGGGTAAAAAAATTCCTGCTGAAATGCAGGCGCAAAAAATAAAACTCCTCGAGGGTTTTGTGGCGGGCGGACTTACCCAGAAAAAGGCAGATGAGCTCTGGGCGCTCATCGAGCCGTTTGCCGCGTACGGATTCAACAAGGCGCACGCCGCAAGCTATGGCCGTCTCGCATACCAAACCGCCTACATGAAGGCGAACTATCCGACCGAGTATATGACGGCGATCCTCACCGCTGAGTCAGGTGATACGGAAAAGATCTACGAAATCATCACCGAGTCCAAGCGCATGGGTATCCCTATTTTACCCCCCGACATCAATGAAAGTTTTGGTGGGTTTACGATTGTTGACAGAGACGGTCATCAAGAGATTCGCTTCGGCCTCTACACCGTCAAGAACCTTGGGACCGATATCTCTGATGCGATGATTGCCGAACGCGAGGAGAACGGCAAGTATAAATCATTCGCTGATTTTCTTGAACGTATTCGTCACAAGAATTTGAATAAGAAATCGCTTGAGTCTCTCATTAAATGTGGCGCGATGGATGGCCTTGGGGAACGCGGCCAAATGCTTGCCAACATGGAAGAGTCACTCGAGTACAACAAGGCGCAAAACAACGAGATGTCTGGACAAGCATCGCTCTTTAGCGCCATGTCTGATACTTCGAGTGTACCAACGCTCCGCCTCAAACCTGCCACAAAAGCGGCAAAGCGTGACTGCCTCATTTGGGAAAAGGAACTCCTTGGACTCTATGTCTCGGGACACCCACTCGATGAACACAAGGATAAACTGGCTACTATAGGAACCACGATTGAGAATGTAAAAACACTCCGTGAAGGAGCTATGGCCATCGCTGGCGGCATCGTCTCTGATATCCGCACAATCGTAACCAAAAAAGGTGACAAAATGGCATTTGTAAAATTGACGGACATGACCGACACACTTGAGCTCGTCCTCTTTCCCGAAGCACTCTTTACCAATAAAGAATTCTTTGAGGCTACCGAGCGTTGCATCAAGGTCAAAGGCAAGATATCCGACCGCAATGGAGAGAAATCTCTTATCGTCGAACGAGTGAAGGAGTTATAAAAAGAAAGAACGGCATCGTAAGAATGCCGTTCGAAATATTTTGAGAAACATTACTCAAGGGGTTTGAGGGGTTCTCCCCTGCTGCTCCACCAGCTCAAAAGGGCCGGAGGCATAACAACGATGCACGAGATAAGGAACCAACCAATCAAAATTTTCAGTACCGACACCAACACTATCAACGTCATGGCAATACTCCTTTTTGATAATGAATCGGACCAACCTTACATAATCATCCCACACAATGTCTTTTTTTGCAATAGCTGTAAAACCCTTTGAAAATAAGCAAAAAGTGATAGAATGGGACGATATGGAAACAAACGACAAACTTCATAATATCCGCCACTCGCTCGCCCATCTGCTCGCGATGGCAGTCCTTGAAAAAGATCCGCACGCCAAGCTCGGCATCGGACCCGTTATTGACAACGGTTTTTACTACGATTTTGAATTCTCAAACGGTTACACCCCTACCCCCGAAGACCTCAAGGGTTTTCAAAAAACTATGAAGAAACTGGCTGGACGCGGACTTGCTTTTGAAGGGCGCCCTGTGACAGCTGACGAGGCAAAGAAAATGTTTATAGCACAACCTTACAAAACCGAGCTCATCAACGAGTTCGCCGCTGAAGGAAAAAATCTCACCCTCTACACGACTGGTGAACAATTCACCGACCTCTGCAAGGGCGGTCACATCGAGACAACCAAAGAAATCGACACTGACGCATTCGCTATCACACACACGGCGGGTGCTTACTGGCGCGGTGATGAAAAAAATCCGATGCTCACGCGCATCTACGGACTTGCCTTTGAAACAGGTGCTGACCTCGACACATATCTAAAACAAGTCGAAGAAGCCAAGAAACGCGACCATCGAAAACTTGGCAAAGAACTCGAGCTTTTCACTATCATCGATGAGATTGGCGCAGGGCTTCCTCTCTTTTACCCCAAAGGAGCATTGCTGCGTAAAAATATAGAAGACTTTGTTGGCGGGCTTCAGCGCGCACGCGGATATCAGGATATCTGGATTCCTCATATCACCAAAGGTACGCTTTATGAGATCTCGGGTCATCTCTCAAAGTATGATGCAATGTATACACCGATGAAGATCGATGAGAATGACTACTACCTAAAGCCGATGAACTGTCCGCATTTCATGATGCTCTACAAGACGCTTCCTCACTCATATCGCCAACTCCCTGTACGCTATACTTCGACAACCACCAACTATCGCTACGAGAAATCCGGTGAGCTCTCAGGTCTCACCCGTGTACGCTCTCTCACCCAAGATGACTGTCACGTATTCGCTCGCCCTGATCAAATAGAAGCCGAGATCGACCTTATGCTTGGCATGATAAAAGAAGTCTACGCAGCATTTGGGCTCAATGATTTTTATGTCCGTATTTCGCTTCGCGACTCAAAGAACAAAGAAAAGTATATTGGCAGCGAAGAAGTGTGGCAGACCGCGGAAAACGCACTGCGCACCATCGTAAAGAAGACTGGGTGGAAATATGAAGAAGCCGAAGACGAGGCTGCTTTTTACGGACCAAAACTTGATTTTATGTTTAAAGACGCTATTGGTCGTCAGTGGCAACTTTCAACGATCCAGCTCGACTTCAACCTTCCTGAGCGCTTTGAACTCGATTATGTAAACGAAACAAACGAAAAAGTACGCCCCGTAGTCATTCATCGCGCAGTTCTTGGCTCGACCGAACGCTTTATGGGTATTATGATCGAGCACTTTGCCGGGAACTTCCCCTTATGGCTCTCCCCTGTACAAGTAAAGATTCTTCCTATCAGCGAGAAGTATTCGGAATACGCAGAAAAGGTGCGCACAGAACTTTCAAATGCAGGTGTGCGTGTCGAACTTGACGATTCAAACGAAAGCCTCGGTAAGCGTATCCGTGTCGCCAAAACAGAAAAGGTTCCTTACATTCTCGTCCTTGGCGAAAAAGAAGTTGAGACAGGCACCGTAACCGCCGAGCGCCGTGATGGCGGACACATCGACGCCGCTCCTCTCGCAGATTTTATCACCACCGCAACAAAAGAGATCGACTCAAAAGAGATCTGGTAGCAAACAAAAAAACGGCATCATATGATGCCGTTTTTTTTGTTGACTTGAAACTAATTCTTACAGTCAGTACACTCTCCTTCCTCACATTTCCCACCCTCACAGCTTTCTCCTTCACATACACCACCCTCACATCCTCCCTTCCCCCATCGTCCACCTTTCATGAACATTCTGCAACATCCAAGATGCTTTACTGCCATACCTGCAAAGATGAGGGCGATTGGCCAAAAGATACTCCAAGTAACAATAACACCAATATTCTTTAAAAGTGCGAGAACGCCTGCAAAAATCAAAACAAGTCCTGCTAATTTCATATGTTTATATCCAAGTTTGCGTCCAAGACGTGAACCTGTTGATTCAGAATTTACTAATTCAAAATTATTAACCACTAATACGATAAGTATATCACACGAGTAATATACAAGCGAGATGTTACTTTACAATAATCGTCCCAAGCTCCTTTTGACTGTTGCGATTCACATACCACCACGTCCCTTCAGTCAAAAAGGTGAAGTCGTATGTTCCGCCACGCCCCACTGACCCTTCCTGATTAAACTCGCGGAAAACCTGACTGTTGGGGTCAACGGTCGTCAAACTCATTGCCTTGTTTGAATTGTTTACAAAGTGCACCGACTTACCTTTTTGGATCTCGATCTTTGCGGGCACAAAACCACTGTCAGTATACGAAACAAGGTACGCACCGCTTTTGGTCATAGTTGGTGCTATTGATGTTGCACCGCTCGCAGGCTTCGCGGTGGTGGTCTGAGTAGTTTTTGTAGTAGGTACAATCGGTACTACTGGCGTTGTTGTTGCTTCCTGTTCTGTGACGCCGTTTGGTATACCCATCTGATCTTCTGGTGCTATTGCTGACCTCTTACCAAGCAAAAACCCTCCACAAACTGCTAGTACCACCACGACCCCTGCAATAATGTATTTTTTATTCATAAATGATAGGTTAGCCACAAAGAGCACTTAGCGGTATCGGCATGATAGCTTGACCGTACCGAAACCCCGCATAAAACGCACACATAACTACAATAATCACGCACCCTGCAATAATGTATTTCTT
>MHUY01000006.1:10803-24212 GCA_001825115.1 Candidatus Yonathbacteria bacterium RIFOXYC2_FULL_47_9
ACTGTATGAATGACTTGCGTGACGCCACATCCTCACCCATGAGAACATCGAATGCCTTATCTGCATCTACTGCATCTTCGATGCGTACTTGCTTCAATACGCGTCCTTTTGGATCCATCGTTGTTTCCCAAAGTTCCTCTGGGTTCATTTCACCGAGACCCTTGTAGCGCTGAAGGGATACTTTTGGCTCGCGCTTCTTGCCTTTTTCTTCTGCCTCTGCGGCAACTTCTTCTTCTGTCCCCTCAAATACTTCCTCCCCTTCTTCTACAATCTCAAGCAAGCTTACATCCTTGCCGAGATATGCGATCTTTTCTTCCTCGGTGTACACATAAGTAACCTCCTTACCTTTCTTTATTTTGTAGAGCGGTGGTTGAGCGATATAGATAAAACCACCCTCGATAACTGGTTTGAAGTAACGATAAAAGAGCGTCAAAAGAAGTGTACGAATATGTGCGCCATCGACGTCTGCATCGGTCGCAATAATGATCTTGTGGTAGCGGAGTTTTGAAATATCAAAAATATCACCAATACCCGTACCCATCGCCACGACGAGTGAGCGAATCTCGACAGAAGCAAGCATCCTGTCGAGACGTGCGCGCTCCACATTAAGGATCTTACCCTTGAGGGGAAGAATTGCCTGCGTCTTGCGGTCGCGACCTTGTTTTGACGAACCACCTGCGGAATCCCCCTCTACAATAAAGAGCTCTGAGTCCTCTGCCTTTGATGTCTGACAGTCTGCAAGCTTACCTGGAAGGGTGAGCCCCTCGAGGGCCCCTTTGCGCATCACGCTATCTTTTGCGGCCTTTGCGGCCTTGCGTGCACGGAGGGCAATAATAACCTTGTTGACGATAGCACGCGCATCTTCGGGATTTTCCTCGAGGAACATACCGAGCGCCTCACCAAAGACCTTTTCAACGGCACTGCGAGCCTCAACCGAGCCAAGCTTACCCTTGGTCTGTCCTTCAAACTGAATCTCGCGCATCTTTACCGAGATTGCACTCGTGAGGCCTTCACGAACATCGTCCGCAGTAAAGTTCTCCTCGTTTTCCTTAATGAAATTATTCTTGCGGCCGTATTCATTAATTCTGCGCGTCAGTGCTGTACGAAACCCTGTGACATGGGTACCTCCCTCCATGTTATAAATATTGTTTGCAAAAGCGAGCTCGCGCGAAGAAATATCATCAATGTATTGAATTGCTACTTCAACCTGCACACCATCAACTTCTTTGTCGACATAGCAGATATTCTTGTGAACTGGTTTTTGGTGTTGATTATAAAAACGCACAAGAGAAACCAGTCCGCCATCAAAATAAAAACTCATTGAGGGAACCTCGAGGCCGAGATCCTCCATATAAACAACGTCGTCAAGTTTAAGCTTGCCCGCGTACTCGCGTGCATCAATAATGGCAATATGGAGCCCTTTTACCAAGTAGGCTTGCTGTCGTAAATGGTTTACGATCTGGTTCCAGTTCCAGCCCATCTCCTTAAAGATCTGCTCGTCAGGTTCGAAAGTAACAATAGTGCCGCGAAACTTTGTCGTGCCAATTTTTTTGACCGCTGCCTTTCTTTTGCCGCGCTCGTACTCTTGCATATGAATACCGCCATCACGATGTACGCGAACCTCGGTAAAGACCGAGAGCGCGTTCACTACCGATGCGCCCACGCCGTGGAGACCGCCAGAAACTTTATAACTCTCACCTTCAAATTTGCCGCCGGCATGAAGCGTGGTCATAATGGTCTCGAGTGCTGAGACTTTTGTCTTTGGATGTACGTCGACAGGAATACCACGACCATTATCGACGACGCGCACACGGTTGCCAGGGAGAAGGGCTACCTCGATACGATCAGCAAAACCACCCATCGCTTCGTCGCGTGAGTTGTCAAAGATTTCCCAAATAAGGTGGTGCAGACCCTCAGGGCCTGTCGACCCAATGTACATACCAGGGCGCTTGCGCACCGGCTCAAGCCCTTCAAGGACGACAATGTCCTCCGCTCCGTATCCTACTGTTTTTTCGTCTTTTTTGGCCATAAAATACAAGAGTACCCCGTAAAGGGTATCTGTTCTGTATATTTATTATACCAAAAATATCGCCAAAACAAAAGCTTTAATTTTTGTTTAAAATAGCCATACGGCGCCAGGTTTTACTGAAGATATTCATAGGAACAAACTGATATGCACCCTTGGTATCCGTATAACTGCCGGGATCGTGATAATAAAACCCTTTTACGATTCCCTCCTCAATTTCCGCACCAACCACCAGTACCATATGAAATTTATTACTGATCTCGAAATTCTTAATAGCAGAAATAATAACAGGACGCCCCGCTTCAAGTTCATGGAGAAGTGCGTCAATCCCTTCATGGTTAAGGCGCTCCGCGGTTTCAGGGTCAGCGTCTTTTTTGCGAAACTCTTTACGGTATAGGTTACCGCCGTATTTTGCGCCGAGCTCAATGAGCCCATCGTGCAGCCACCCATTTTCAGAATACGCACCAAGAGTCACGCCGTCTTGGATCATTTCATCGAGTGGCGGTGTTTGTATCCCCCGTGCATCAAGTAACATTTTTAAACACACTACTCCGCACGCCCGCTTTTGCCATTCAGGATCGGTAACATCACGATATTGAGAATAGTATGAGATATCAAGGCGCATATAAGCGTTTCTAGCGCACCTCGAGTCCACGGGCGGAAAGTTTCTCGGTGATGCGTGCCATCACTTCGTTTATTTCGACGTCAGAAAGGGTACGGTCGGGAGACTGGAATACGAGGTTGAAGGCGTAGGAAGTTTTTGAAACACCATCGAATTCTTTAGTGAATACGTCAAAGAGGCGGTCGCGAACAAGGAGGTCAGTGCCTTCTGTGCGAATGATGGCAAGAATTTCATCTTGTGTTATGTCCTGCGCCCACATCGCGATATCACGAAGCATAAATGGGTATGCGCTTGATTTTTCATAGCGCACTGAAACCGCCTTAAATGGCGCAGGTGATTTTGGCTCGGGGAGCTTTTCTAAAAGTGCACCTAAATTGAAGTGGATTGCATCAGAAGTTTGCGTGTCATTAATTTTTACCCCAAGAACGTCTTCGATTGCTTGACGAACTTCATTAAAAATCTCTTTTGTTCGTTCCTCTCGCTTAGACTGCTTCATTGACTTGGCAACATAAGCACCAACGCCACATGAGAGTTCTTCTTTCATTACACCAGGATAAACCTTACCAATCTCAAATATCTTTATTTCATCAAGTCCAAGAAGTGGCGCATTGTACCTACTTAATTCAAGTGCTTTCATTAGTCCTTGATGTAGGCTTGGGCGAAGAAACCCCTTGTCTTCAGCGATAGGGTTGGCCACCGCAAACTCGCCTTCATTTTGGAATGAATAGGTGAACACTTCTGAAAAACCTTGCGCGACGAGTGTATCACGAATGACGTTCGCGTAGTGATACGACTTGAGTATGCGTGCGTCAAAAGTAATATCACTGAGGGGTGCTGAAATTATTTTATCAAACCCATACACGCGACCAATTTCCTCGGCGAGATCCTCTTTAATACGGAGATCAAGACGCTCGAGCGGGACCGTCACCACGTAGCGCGGCTCAGCAGGTATGGCAATACGGCGCACACCAACAATATTCCTAAATCGCGCACTTTCAGCAACCGACTCAAGAGCAACACCATTTTTATTGTAACGTGACGCGTGAATGAGTTTTCCGTCACCCAAATACAATCCAACATGATCAACCCCCTCTGGCACTTTTGTACCCTTCATCCACTCTTTACTCTCGTAATAAATATTGTCGGTACCACTGTTTGAAAAAATAAGATCTCCCGGCTGCGCCGATTCAAGGATAACTTCATCACCAAAGACGAGCTGATCAACGCTCATACGCGGAATTGCCACCCCTGCTTCCTTCCACAAATACGCCGTAAATGAGGCACAGTCAAACGCCTCTGGTGCATCATAGAGTACGCTCGCGCCAAATTTGTATGGCTTGTCGACGAGGGTCGGAGCCATAACGACCACCTGAGTGCGAGGGTCATCCACAACCTCATACACAAAACCCAATCGAGCAAGAATATCCTTAACCTCTTTATCAGAGAGTGTCGTACCAAGAATCCCATTGAGTTCCGAGAGCGCAATACCGACCTTGTAGTTCTTTAGCGGGCGAGCAAGGACATCTACTACTTCGCCTACCTTTGCATCGGGGCACATCTCGATCAAAAGCTCGGTTGCGAGGCTCATCGCCTCGCCCGCAAGTGCCGGCGAAATATCGTGCTCAAAACGGCGTGAGGAGTCTGTACGAATCCCTACGCGCGCCGAAGTCTTGCGCGTGCTCACCGCATCAAAATTTGCCGCTTCAAAAACGATCGCGGTAGTACCCTCATTTACACCTGCACCTTTACCCCCTTTCACACCAGCAATGGCGAGCACGCGCTTTGTGTCGGCAATAACAAGGGTATCTGAAATCAGACTAAGGTCTTTATTATCAAGGGTCATCATCTGCTCCCCCACCTCTGCAGGACGCACCACGAGCGAAATAGCACCGTCCTCAGTCCGTGCGAGTTTCCCCATATCAAACGCGTGCATTGGTTGCCCCAGCTCGAGCATCACATAGTTGGTAATATCGACAATATTGTTAATAGAGCGCTGTCCTACTGACTCGAGGCGCTCACGGAGCCACGCGGGCGATTCAGTCACACGCACGCCCTCAATCACTCGCCCCATATACCGCGGGCAGAGCTTTGCATTTTCTACCGCGACACGAAGCGGTGTCACCTGCGCAATAGAAATTTCTTTCTGCGCTTTTTCTTTCATAGGTA
The DNA here is from genome assembly GCA_001825115.1 of Candidatus Yonathbacteria bacterium RIFOXYC2_FULL_47_9. Taxonomy (GTDB): domain Bacteria; phylum Patescibacteriota; class Minisyncoccia; order Phycocordibacterales; family UBA1550; genus UBA1550. The sequence goes on from MHUY01000006.1 coordinate 15,618, forward strand.
CACCCGCAAGCACCGACACTTCGTGCGCGATACCACGATGCGCCAGGAGATCATGTCCTCGATCCGGCATGATTTTCAAATCAAAAATAGTGTCGTCGCCCTTTTGCTCTGCGCCCTCAACTTCGCAAAGGTGCTTCATAAAAAGCGTCGACACCTCCTCGGGTGATGGAATCTCTTTATCAAAATGTGACTTGAGCCACTGGTACGAAATAGGGATATTCATATTAAAATTGATTTACAAGACGAAGGTCACCCGCGTAGAGAAGGCGCACGTCATCAATGCCGTACTTTTGCATTACCAAGCGATCAACACCCACACCAAAGGCAATACCGCGATATTTTCGTGGGTCGATACCACCGGCTTGCAAGACGTTTGGGTGTACAACACCAGCCCCCATAACCTCAATCCAACCTGTCTGTTTACATACATTACATCCCGCGCCAGTACATTTCACACACGACACATCTATTTCGACACCTGGCTCAACGAACGGAAAGTAGCTCGGGCGCATACGCACCTTTGCATCAGCGCCATACAAACGCTTAAAAAATTCATCGAGGATGCGCTCCAAGTGTGCGAGGTTAACCCCTTCGCCTACAACCAATCCCTCTATCTGATGGAACTGTGTCTCGTGCGTCGCATCGGTCGCCTCATAGCGATATACCTTGCCGGGCACAATGATTTTAAACGGAGGCTGGTTGGACTCCATATAGTGCACCTGTACGGCAGAAGTATGCGTGCGAAGTACGGTCTGCGGCACATCCTTTACCCAGAATGTATCCTGCATATCGCGCGCAGGATGATCCTTGGGGACATTTAGAGCGTCAAAATTGTAGTGCTCACTCTCGACTTCGGGGCCATCGGTAACCTCAAAACCCATCGCGGTAAATGAATCGACGATCTCGCGCATAACCTGCGTTAAAGGGTGCAAATGTCCTTTTTCCTCAGTTTTTTCCATTTCTTCATCTTACACGAAAACCCCCGCCTGACCAAACGGTCAGGCGGGGGTTTATTCTATTCTTTGTCGGCAAATACAACAAGACGCTTGGAGTAGCTTTTAGAGAATTTGTTCCAAACACCCTCACAGGTGACCAGATTGAGGTGCGCTTTTCCATCACGAGAAGTAAACACATTTGAAGCATCATCATGCTCTCCATACCTTCTCAATTCACGAACTACAAATGTAGTGATTATCCCATTTTCATCCTCAACATACAGCTTGTCCCCTGGGTGTAATTTATACAAATTATCAAAGACTGCGGGTATGCCATTTTTCCATCCGTAATGTCCTGAAATAACGGCACTGCCCACCTCCCCAGGCCGCGACCCGAGGCTGAACCATGCTACCCCCACAGGACCTTTTGGTGTGCCCATCTCCCCTTCTGAAGTGACTCCCACTTGCTCGACGCCATCATCAACGCTGATTCCTGGGATTTTCAAGCGCGCCGGTAATCCAAAGCTTACTTGCTCTTGCTTTGAGAGGGTAGGTATATTCTCTGCGGGTAGCATAGTGCGCTCCTTGACGGAGCTTTGGAGCGCCGCAGGGAGCGCAACTCCTACAAGTGCAGCAATTAGAAGTGTTCGCTTTGACATATTTTTTAGTTGCATAGATTTTACAAAAGCCAGACAAACAGATTGCCTGGCTTTTGTATTCTAGGCTTTCTCTACACCCAAGCTAAACTGTTTGTTTTCTTCGAACGATATAGTAGAAGATCGAGATCGCAAAGAGTCCAGCAAATATACTTATATTCCTTCCGCTTTCAGGAGAAAACCCTGTGTTAGGAAGACCGGGAGCAGCTACAATAACAGTGGCCGAAGAATAGTCGACCGACGTAAAGCCGTTTGCATGACCTGTTGCCGTACCGGTATTTGTTGTGGTTTTTGTAAGGTTCGTTTGGCACGTAAACTGGAATGTTTCATTGGTGTCAAGCAGGTCATTTTTGTTCAAGTCGCCTGGGTGCCCAGCAACACGAGTTGGCAAACCAGTACACTTGTCATCAGAGATGGTAACATCACTCATTGGTACGGTACCAATATTTGTCACCAAGTATGAGTATGTTACCGGCCCGCCACTTGCGGGAAGAGCAAATACATTAGGAACTTTTTCCAAATGGATTAATGGTGGTACTAACGCTGAACCCACGACAACAGTTGCGTTTGCGGTGTCGTACACATCCCAACCACTTGACTGCCCATGAGCGGTAGCGGTATTGGTCTCAGTTTGTGAAACAAATTTAGTACAGGCATACGTCCATGATTCTTTAACATTAAGGACGTTGTTTGTATTAGTATCACCAGATACATATTTTACATCACTACATTTGTCGTCCTTGACCCATGCACCAATCATATCAACTACTCCTATATTTTTTGCAACATATGTGTAGGTAACCGATCCAGGTCCTGCAGGTAAAGCAAGAGGGCTTGGTACTTTTGTAAGATTAATAAGGGGCAATATTGCAAAACTGCTGCCACCACCGCTAGTTCCCGCAATGTTGTATGTATTAATGACGGTACAAATAGCATCATCGCCAACGGCAAGCGTTACGCTACCGCTCGAATTACAAGCCCCACTAAATGTCGTGGTGTATGAAGGGTTCGCTGTTTCACTTACTACATATGTTCCTGCGGCGAGTGCGTATGATCTTCCTGGTGTCACCACACCAACAGCTGGACTGTTTGCAACATCGGTGCCTGCAAGCTTTACATTTACATTAAAGTCTCCTGCAACCGCCGTGCCTCCACCGGTATTAACAACAAGTTTAACAACATGAAGAGTTGTTGGTACCGTGATAATGTTTGCGTCCGTAGTAACGGTAGTTGCAAAGTCCAACGCTCTTCCCAACAAATTTGCAAAATGTCCGAGAGTAATACCTGCATCAGTAATGATAGTTCCTACAAATGTAGGAGTAGCTGACACGGCGAAATTCGCGCCAAGTGTCGCTGCAGCAGCGGGAGCCCAAAATACGTTTGTTGCACTGGCGCCATTAGCCAAAACAACACTAGGGAAACCTGCGGTACTAGCACCGGTAGTGAGAGCTCCTGTTGACTTGAATACCCAAACATTACCTCCATCGCCACCAGAAGCAGTAGCATCAAGGGTTACGGTTGTCCCCGTGGTTATGGTCATTGCCCCCGTGACTGCATAACAACCAGGTGGAAAGGTTCCCGCTGGATTGGATCCGATAACCCACGTATCGAGCGCACCCCCCACTGGAGTAATGGCTGTACATGCTTGTGTATTTAGGGTTGTCAGAGCTGTGGCTTGAGGAGTTCCGTTAGTACCGGACGTACAAGGCGTCGTTAATGTACCTCCTACAATAGTAGGCGCAAACGTTCCTGGACCTGAAGTGTAACAGATATTTCCCGTGATAGTGGTTGCTGCCACATTGCCCGTATACGTACTAGAAACTACTCCATAGGTACTGTTAGTCCCCAGAACTGGCGCTGTCGCTGCAAGGAGCGTTACTGGTCCAAGGAGAGTGCCTGCAAAAGAAATGGTAAGCGCGGCTATTATCGATTTTTTGTTAAACTTAAACTTTTTCATATTTATAACTAATTATTTTTAATAATGTGAACTCATATACGCTCGCGTTATTGCGCCAAAATTTCCAACTGCTGGACTAATCCCGACTGCAGCTTGAAATTCAGCCAATGCGGCACGAGTCATCTCACCAAAATATGTTGTTGTTTCGGTAATGTTGGCGAGGGCTTGAGCGGCTGGTCCTTTATTTTGAGAGACCAAAAAGTCCTGAAGAGTTTTAACCTCAGCATCTCTGATGCCTTTTCTGAGATTTTTCATAACCGCTTTAATTTGCTGCCCAGAAGAAATCGACACGTTGGCTGAAGTACCAGCCTCAGAATTACAATTCTTCCCCGTTACGATACTAAACTTATTTCCTGACAAACACCCAGCGTCTGTCGTTTCAGCGGTGGTTGCTACTGCAACACAATTCTTTCCGGTTACCGTGCTAAATTTATTTCCCGACACACATCCTGTATCAACTACACTAGTTGCAGTTGTAGCTGTAGTCTGAGTTACTGCAGGGGTAGCGGGGGTTGCCGGAACCGCAGGGGTTACCGTGGGAACCGCGGGGGTTGCAGGTGTGGCAGGGACTGCAGGAGTTACTGACGGAGCGGGAGTTGCTACCGTAAGCGTGGGAAACAAAATCGTATTAGAGTCGAGTGTAACTTGTGTTTGCGCCAACGCCCTACCGTTCAATACGGCGCCGGTGTTTAAGACGATTGCTGTTTGATCCAAAATATTACCGTTGAAAGTAGATGTTGTACCGAGTGTTGTTTGGCCAGCAACAACCCAGAAAATATTTCCCGCTTGTGCTCCGCCGGTTAAAATAACCCGCGCAGCAGAACTAACATCAAGATTCTGTGCTATCTGAAAAATCCAAATGTCATTGGCACTACCTGAGAGCGTGACATCTGAAGGTATGGTGACACCCGTACTCCATTTATAGATGCCTGGAGCAAGGGTCATCCCGCCAATATTTCCTGCACCCAACTCGGTTGCGGTGGGATTCGTCCTTCCCATAGCATCGGTGTAGGCAGTTTGCATATCACTCACCGCGGTAGTGATGTTTGCAGGAGTTGGATCCGCGTAGCCGGGAGCATACACTTTTCCCGTCACTAACGCTGAAGTAGAAAATGCGCTTGCTGCGGGGAGTGTCAGCGCAAAGCCTGTAATATATGTTGCAGCAGCAGGACTTACCCCCATATCACCAACGACTGAAGTGGTGCCAGTCGTTGAGATGCCTGTTTTTGCCAAAATAGTAAAATTACCCGCAGAGCCTAGATTGACGGTACTTGGACCTGCCGCAAAAATAACCGTTGGCCCCGCGAGACCAAGCACAAAGGAAACAGCGAACGCAAGAACTGAAACCTTGTTAACTATTTTCATATATTTATTTTTAATTATAGGAACCCAAACTAAATTGCTGGCCCTTATCCTTCCTATAGTATATACCTCATTACAAACTTTACTATGTCAATACTGGGGATAACTTTTTATATTCAAACAAAGAATAACTGCGGAAAAGAAAAAGCCCCGCGTTTCGCGGGGCTTTTTCTTTACTTGGAGCCGCCTCCCAGATTCGAACCGGGGACCTACGGTTTACAAAACCGTTGCTCTACCAACTGAGCTAAGGCGGCACAATTTTTTACTTTTTTGAGAAACTATCACTACTTCCCTCCGTGGGACTTTTTGTATTCTGCCACATCTCGGAGAAAAAAGGAAACTGAACCTTTTTTATGAATCGCGCCCTTCCCTTTTACCATGTCAAACCACTTACTGTGACGCGCTTTAAGCTTTTGCCCAAGGATCAACATAAGGCGCAAAATCTCATGTGCAGCGGCGTAAAAGAGTGCTACGAGTACTGCGCGAATTTGTACCACATACTTCTCTGACATCGTTCTCCACCACGTGTGGATAGTGTCATAGAGTTTACCATGAAGCTCTTTTTCTATCCCCTCAATAAGGGACAGCTTGAGTGCTCGGAGGGATATCAGCTTCCACACGACCATCGAAGCGATGACCATGAGCGAAAGATAAAATAATGTGATGATTGCGATCATAGATTCGAAACCACCCCACGAATCGGGGAGGTTCTACCCTTACTTTGCGACCGAGAAACGAGAGAAACGAGACACCACGATCTTTTCACCAAACTTCTGCACACCGCCATCAATCAATTGCTTGATGGTAATGTCAGGATTCTTGATGAATGCCTGACCAAGAAGCGTACGCTCCGCAAAGTAGGTAGTAATCTTGCCTTCCATCATTTTTTCCTGAATATCAGCAGGCTTTCCTGACTCCTCAACTTCCTTTTTGAACATCTCAATGACCTTTGTACGAACTTCCTCAGTAATCTCTGACTCCTCGATGTATGCGGGATTTGTTGCCGTGATGTGCATCGCAATATCGCGTGCAAGCGCAACAAACTCTTCGTTGCGAGCCACGAAATCAGTCTCACAAGAAAGCTCGATCAAAGTCCCTACAGTTTTGTTGCTGTGAATATATGCATCAACAACACCGGCACCAAGCTCGCGGTCGCCTTTTTTCTCGGCGATACCAGCGCTCTTTTTGCGAAGAATAAGGAGGGCCTTTTCTTTGTCGCCACCTGTTTCTTCAAGGGCTTTCTTACACTGCATAACAGAAACACCTGTCATGTCGCGCAATTCTTTGATTTGTTCAGTCGTGATCATAGGATAAAGTACAAAATAAAAAATAAAGATGAGGAACTAGTAGGCTAGACCGTACGGCCAGCCTTGTAGGCGTCAACGATTTGCTTAACGAAGAATGAGATACTCGATACCGAGCTATCATTGCCAGGAATAGAGTAATCAGCCTCACGGAGATTACAATCTGAGTTAGAGAGAGCAACTACAGGAATGCCGAGGAACTGTGCCTCTTTGATTGCGATTGACTCCTTTTTAGGGTCGATAATAAAGAGCGCTGCAGGAATGTCTCTCATTGAAACAACACCGGCAAAGTTTCTCTCGAGACGCTCAATATCCTTGTCGATAAGAAGACGTTCCTTTTTTGTGTAAATAGCAAGCTCACCCTTCTCGCGCTGTGCGCGGAGGTCCTCGAGACGTGCAATACGCTTTTTGATCTCAGGGAAGTTAGTGAGAACACCTCCAACCCAACGCTCTGCAACGAACGGCATGTCGATTGACATTGCTCCGTCCTCAACAGCTTTCTTGCCTTCGTTCTTAGTTCCCACAAAGAGGAGCTGTTTGTTGCCTGTTGCAAGAGACTTTACAAATGCCTTGGCGCGCTCGAGCTCAATACTCGTTTTTTCAAGGTCCATAATCTCAACGCCGTTCTTGACGCCGAAGATAAATGGCTTTACTGATGGGTGGCGGCGTGAACGCGAATAGCCGAAATGTGCCCCTGCGGCAAACATGTCGGTAATAAGTGCTTCGTTGATTGCTGTTTTACTCATATAATATTAAATGTGGCCAGGGTTAAATTGTTTAAGAAGCGCAAGAAGACACTCATGGCCTTATCTCCTTGTCGCCTGTTTACAAGACATCATACTACCAGAGAGAAGCCGAAAAAGCAAGATACGTCGAGGATAAGGGCTTTATTCCTCTTCTGCGTCCCCTACGGTCCCGGCAGCGCAGGCTTCCACAATGGCGTCGAGGTTGCCAGCAAAAACCTTCTCAATATTGCTCCATGACTGTTTGATGCGGTGGTCGGTAATACGGTCCTGAAGCACATTATAGGTACGAATCTTTTCCGAGCGATCGCCGGTGCCAATCTGACCCTTACGATCTGCAGAAACATCGCTCTCTTTTTTTACGCGATCAATATCCTCAAGTCTTGCCATGAGCATCGACATCGCCTTTTCGCGATTCTTTACCTGACTACGCTCACTCGTACAGCGAACTGCAAGACCAGTTGGTTTGTGGATAATACGCACCGCCGTCTCCACCTTGTTCACATTTTGCCCTCCGGCACCACCCGAGCGCGAAAACTCCATTTCGAGATCTGCGGGATTGATCTCGAAAGTTTTTACGGGGAATACGGGGAGCACCACCACCGATGCGGTCGAGGTATGAATACGTCCAGCTTTTTCTGTTGCAGGAATGCGCTGCACGCGATGAACTCCCGTCTCAAAACGGAGTAGGTCGTACGCATCTTTGCTTTTAATTTCGAATGACGCCTCCTTATAGCCACCCATTTCGCTTGGCGACTCATCGAGTTTCTTAAACTCCCATCCTTTCTTTTCTGCAAAATACTCATACATCATCGCCAGATCCTGAGCAAAAATGGCGGCCTCTTCCCCGCCGGCGCCTGCGCGCACTTCCAAAATGATTTCTTTTGGTTTTACCTCTTCTTCTTTGTCACCCTCAATGATTTCAGTCATCTGCTTTTCGAGTGCATCGATTTGTGTGCGGAGTGCTACAAGCTCCCCTTCGCCAAGCTCTGCCATAGAAGGATCACTCTCTATCATCGACCGCACAGAAGACTCCTCGCCGAGCAAGCGCTCGTATTCATCAGCGAGATACTTTGTCTTGTGGTTGGTTTTAAATGTTTCGAGGTCCATGTTGAGTATATTATCATGCAAAAAGAAAACTCTGAATCAGCAGATTCTGGACCAGCAGGTCCACGGCTTGGCCGGAGACTCTTGGGTTCAAAAAATCTACTAAATTCAGAGTTTACTTAGCTTCGCTACTTCTTTGCAGCTGCCTGGCGCTTCTTGAAACGCTCTACACGCCCTGCCGTGTCGATAGTCTTTTCCTCTCCAGTAAAGAATGGGTGGCACGAGCTACAGATCTCAACATCGATCTTTGGCATCGTTGAACCTACGGTGAACTTCTCGCCGCAAGAGCAAGACACTGCTGATTCAGTATGGTATGTGGGATGGATTTCTTTCTTCATATGGTGAGACTTTACCAGATGGGTGGGTTTTTTGCAAGCCCTAAGGGTGCCAGACTGGTGTACAATAAGGGTATGCAGCGAAAAACCGTCATTTTGGTACTTGTCACCCTTGTCGTATTGGTGGGAAGCGAACTCGTCTCCGTACCACCAACGACGGATGTCGGACGTCCTTCGCTGGTGGTGTCCATAAAAC
>MHUY01000006.1:24221-25970 GCA_001825115.1 Candidatus Yonathbacteria bacterium RIFOXYC2_FULL_47_9
TCGACCCTCGTAAACCCGTACAGTGTTTCGGGAAGGAAGCGTCGTTGTTCACCAAAAACTTGGTAGAAAACAAAAAAGTGCGCCTCGAGGGTGATTCATCGCAAGGTGACCGTGACAAATATGGCCGTCTCCTCCGCTATGTATTTCTCTCTGATGGGACCTTGGTGAACAAAGAAATTATCGTCCAAGGCTACGGACACGAATATACGTACCGTGTCCCCTATTATCATCAAACAGGTTTCAAAACTGCCGAACACACTGCACGCGAAACAGAACAAGGATTGTGGGCACCAGATGCTTGTACAACCAGGTGATATCTATTTACCTATACGATAAATCTGTAGGGCCTCGGCTGCAGAGAGGGTGCGATTATAGATACGGACTTCGTCCATAGGTCCTTGCCTCCAGCCACCATTGCCCCAACTAGGGGCACCAATAAGTGTATTGGTGCCAAATAACTCTCCACCATTAGCGGTACCAGTTGCCGTCCCTTGCGAGACGCCATCAATATACACCGTGAGGGTATCGGGATTCTGATCACGATCAAGCGATGCTACTATATGGTGCCAAGCATTATCGTTAGGTAACGTGTACGATTTTGAAACAGCTTTAGCACAAAGTCCGGTCCCACAAAAAAATGCCTGGGAATTGGTAATATACCAAAAATTTGTCAGTGACTGCGGTGAGTGGCCAATAAAAGTTTCTGTTGACCCCCTGAGTCCTTTGTACCAAAACGATACCGCAAGACTTCCTGTTGGTTTATATACTGAAACATCCCCCAGGTCTATATAGCCGTTTGTGCCATTAAATGTTAGTCCTTGACCCACCTTTCCGGGAGCGGGACTCGTGGTGGTGCTCATATTTTTGAGGGTTACCGTGCCCCCAACACTCCCGCGGTTCACCATCGTATTGGTACCCCAGTTCGTATCTCCCCCATCAAAAGTAAAGTAGCCGACGAGTCCCGTGGTCAGAGAATTCACTGCTGGCTTGCTAACCTTGGTGCCAAGCGTAAGATTGTAGAGTTGCTTAATCTCAGTAGCGGAGAGATTACGACTATATGTGCGGACTTCGTCGAGGTCACCTCGCCAATGACGATTCGACCCAGACCAATTCCCTGCAATATATAAATTGCCACTAAAGTTTGGCACAACAGCCAAGGACATAGACCCCACAAAATCACCATTTTTATACAGAGAAAGTAGCCCGTTGCCATGCACCCATGTGAAATATGCCCATTCTCCTACAACATAATCTGCTCCTATCGCTCCACTTGAACCATTCCACACCCAAATCCTATCCTGCCCCAAATCGGTCCTATTTGCACGCCCGAGAATAAATCCGCAAAAGACAGCTGAGCAGCTTACTGCAGGCATAGTGTCCCACATCGACTCGGCATTACTCAGGTCTGGCGCACTACCTGTCGGCCTCAACCATAATGAAACAGTACCCGTTGCCGAAGACATAAAACTAGTGAGTGTGGTCGTATTCACATACGTACCAGCACCTGTTACTCCATTAAAAGTAAGCGCCTGCCCTACTTTGCCCGGTGCCGTTGTTGTTGAGGTATAGTTTACCAATCTGCCATTTCTGCCATTCCCCGACACATCGGCGACATTTTGTATCATATCCTTGCCATCAAAGGTCCAGTACCCCGTGAGGTCCTGAGAGAGGGTGCCGGGAGATTTGTTGGAATTATTTATCTGAGTCGCACCACTTTTATATAATGCATACACATCACTCGCTGAGAGA
>MHUY01000007.1:0-940 GCA_001825115.1 Candidatus Yonathbacteria bacterium RIFOXYC2_FULL_47_9
TTGGACAGATCCTCACAGTAACCATTGGTGGAAAGACAGATACTTATACTATTACGGTAAACGCAGCACCGGTTGTTGTTCCCGTCTTGAGTAGCATCCAGATCGCAACTCCCGCAAGTAAACTAACCTACACTGTGGGTGAATCATTGGACATCACTGGTTTGACAGTGGTAGGGACTTACAGTGACACAAGCACAAGTACGATGGTTGTTGTTGCAGGAGATATCACAGGCTTTAGCAGTTCTGCTCCGGCAGTCGGACAGATCTTGACTGTTACTATTGGTGGTAAAACAACTACTTATACGATTACAGTAAACGCAGTTCCTGCCCCAACGCCTGCTCCTGCTCCAGCACCTGCTAGTGGTGGAAGCGGTGGTGGCGGAGGAGGAATTATTACACCCCCTCCAGCCCGTATGCAGACTATCTACCCTGACGGAAGAATTGTTTATACTGACACACTCGGCGGTTCAGGTACACCTACAACCACGCCATCTCTCGGAGAAGTCCTCGGTGCGTCGACCTTTCGCTTTACCCGTGGTCTCGCTCTCGGTTCACGTGGTGAGGAGGTAACCGAACTCCAGAACCGTCTCATCGCTCTAGGTCTCCTCAACGTTGAAGCAACCGGTTACTTCGGTAAACTTACCAAGGCAGCGGTTATGAAGTTCCAGGAAATGAATGGTCTTGAGCAGGTTGGCAACGTAGGTCCAAAGACCCGTGCACTCCTTAATTCAGGCGTAGCGGTAGGTACAGGATCAGGAGCAACGATTCCCGGTTGTGCTGTTGGCAACAAGTTCAACACCGTAACAGGCCAGACTTGTTCAGTACCGGCTGTCGTAGCAGGAGCAACAATTCCTGGCTGTGCAGTAGGCAACAAGTTCAACACCGTTTCTGGTCAAGCTTGCCCCGTACAATAATCTCCCCTAACTAGACAAATTTATTT
>MHUY01000007.1:983-3958 GCA_001825115.1 Candidatus Yonathbacteria bacterium RIFOXYC2_FULL_47_9
CGAATTAGCTAATTCGAAAACACCCCGCTTGCGGGGTGTTTTGTTTTGTGCTATAATTAGTAACATCATATGAAGGATTTCTTCAAAAAACTCAAGGGGTATTTCATCCCGCATCAGGATAACGATTTCAAACCGCATTTTTTTGCCACCACGAGTATTCTCTTTCTTTCGGGGGCAATTGTCTCTGTTTTTCTGGTCTCTATTCTGCAGTATGCGGCGATCTCAAACGGCAACAATCTCCTTGCATCAGTCATTTCAAGTACTCTGGTAGATATCACCAATGAAGATCGTATTGCAAACGGCAAAGAGACGCTTTCGATGAATCCCGTACTCGTACGCGCAGCGCAGGCAAAAGCCGACGATATGGCGGCAAAGGGATACTTTGCGCACAACAGCCCCGAGGGGGTCACACCATGGCACTGGCTTGAGCAAGCTGGGTATGAATTTAGCTATGCAGGGGAAAACCTTGCGGTAAATTTCTCCGACTCGGTCAATGTAGGTGAGGCATGGATGGAAAGCCCCACGCACAAAGCAAATATCCTCGACGAGCACTTTACCGAAGTTGGTATTGCTACCGCGCAAGGTGTATACAAGGGCGAACCGACGACGTTTGTCGTGCAGGTCTTTGGCAAGCCGGCACCAGTACGTGTCGTGCATACAGGGGATATTGTGGTAAAAAAAGAAACCCGACAAGCTGAGGAAAACAAGACGGTAGCGGTAGCTGCTCTCGCAACAACAACCCTCGCAACCACGACACCAGAGGAAGTTGCGGGAGCAACCATAGAAACCGTCGTCGTCAACGATATGTTTATTTCGGTAAAAAACAATACCGCGACTGCGACAGAAATCGTGCCCGCGATGGTGGTTCCCGAAGGTTCGTGGTTTGCCCGCATGCTCGTGTCGCCACAAACAACGCTTGCGTATGTCTATGCGATATTTGGTATATTGGTAGTTCTTGCGCTCGCCCTCGATACCTTTATCGAGATCCGTCGCCGCCACCCGGTGCATATGGTGTACGCGCTCCTCCTCTGGGTACTCCTCTTTATTTTACTCTATCTCGGTGGTTCGTACGTGTTCCCTGAAGTCGTAGTCCTCTAGTCGGTCTTCATTATTAAAAGAAAAATCCCAACTGCTTGCGCGGTCGGGACTTAAGGAACTAAACAGTTTTACATTTTGGGACGTCGGGCGAGAATTTTTACGCATTGGCCATTGCTCATGCTATCTGCTCGGCGGAAACCGTACATCTTTAGGAATTTCAGTTGGATCCACAGAGGGGGGTTCCTTACGGCGAGGACCCATCCGAATTGATATGTTCCCGATTTCTCGTTCCGGATCGGGGCGAGTGTCAGGAGGTGACTTTCTTTTACTTTTTTACCTTTGTGGAAAGGGCAGGGACCTTCAAGGATTTCCTTCGTCCAAGGGACATTGGCAATCCTCTGTGAGTCTTTTGGGGAAAAAGAAAAATCAACATTGTCGTCTTCAAGGTCTTCAGGGCCGTAAAAATTACGACCCATCAAACTTTTCACCGATTTCCAGTTGGGATACCCTGTATAGTCGGGCCCCTCCTTTTGTCTCCAGTAAGAAGCAACGCCGATTGAGTATTCACGACCAGTATTTCGATCTTTGAACACTCGCTCTATCTGAAGGCTGAATTCTTCGGATTCCCTGGGAACAACTTGTTGTCGTGCAATGTGTGCAACATTTGTTACTGATGCGGGAGTAATACGGGGGACTGACTGAACGATTTGCATCGCTTTTCTCCTCGGTTATTTCTCCTGTGTTTGGGTCTCCTTAAGGGAAGATCCCTTAAGGAGAGGTTGATTTTAACAAAATTTTGGGGAACTACCAACTTCACTACTACACAGCAGTATATCAGATTTTGGGAGAAAGTCAATAGGCCGTCAGGGTCTCGCGCAAGGGTTTTCTTTGGTGATATTTTTGAGAATGCGCGGTATTTTTTTGAAATCTTCTTTGAGTACGGTGCGGAGCGATCCGTTGTAGAGCGCCGCAGCCGGATGGTAGAGGGGAAGGAAATATTGTCGCTTGCCAAAGAGCGATGCAACAGAAACAACGCCGTGCTCGAGAGATATTTTTTTGTCAGGAAAGAAATGATTCATCGCATGGCGACCGAGGAGTACGACAAGTGTAGGGTCAACGATTTTTATTTCTTCAGCGAGCCACTCGCTACAAGCATCAATCTCCGCGGTCGTGGGGTCGCGGTTTTCAGGTGGACGATATTTTACAATGTTCGTAATGTAAACATCTTCACGAGTCATTTTAATATCAGCAAGCATCTCCGCAAGGAATTTTCCCGCAGCGCCCACAAATGGTTGACCCTCTTTGTCTTCGCGCGCGCCGGGTGCCTCGCCGATAAATATGATTTCTGCATTTGCATTTCCGTCACCGAGGACACCTTGGGTTGCCGTAGAGCGTAATGTACAGGTGCACTCTGTTAGCCATTTAGTGTTAAGTTCCATTAATTGAGTCACTTTGTTCATAAGGGCATTGTAGCATTCAGGGGTAAAAAAATAACCCCGCCATGATTGCGGGGTTGAGGGTCAGTGAATGGTTGTTTTTTCGGGCGGGGGGCCTGCGTTGTCGTCAGGAGAAGCTTCGTCCACTGAGCTAAAACTGTCGGGAATCGGGCCACCCAGCTCTCCTTCGATGAGCTGAAAGAGTTCTTCTATTGCATCCTCGATGCGGTGCAATTGTCGTGCCGTTTTGGAAAGTTTCTCAGGAAGCAAGCAAGACTCGATTTGCTGCCTGATAATGTTTCGCTCCGCACTATCGATGAGTCCGTTTTCGAGTGCGTTTTGCAGAGCATCAAAGGCTGCTTCTTTGGAAAAAAGCTCGGCGGCGATATGACCATTTGAAAGCGTAATCATACCCGAGTCCGCGGTTTTCATCGAAAAGTACGCTACTGCCTCTATGAGAGAGCTCACGGTACACCTCCTCTGTTTGTTCGAAGTCCTCTT
>MHUY01000007.1:4017-5383 GCA_001825115.1 Candidatus Yonathbacteria bacterium RIFOXYC2_FULL_47_9
CCGGCAAAAAAGGCAAATGAGACATCGTGGGGTGGGGTCGCGGGATGGTATGACTCACTTCTTGAAAAGGACGACGACACCTATCAGGCAAAGGTTATTCTACCAAACCTGATGCGCCTCATGAATTTAAAGAAAGGGGAACGTGTGCTCGATCTTGCGTGTGGACAGGGGTTTTTTACCCGCATATTCCACGCAGCTGATGCGGATGTTACCGGTGTCGATATTGGCGCACCGCTCATCGAGCTCGCTAAAAAGCAGTCCTCAAAAGAGATAAAGTATTTTGTGCACTCGGCAGAAGACCTCTCAATATTTCAAGATGGATACTTCGAAAAGATATCTATCGTGCTCGCGATACAAAATATTGACGCGCCCCACAAAGTTTTCAAAGAGTGTATGCGCGTTTTGAAACCCGGTGGCAAACTTTTTATCGTGCTCAATCATCCTGCCTTCCGCATTCCTCGTTCAAGCTCGTGGGGTTATGATGAGGAGACCAAGACACAGTACCGTCGCGTTGACCGCTATATGTCAGAAAGTAAAATTGAGATTGACATGAACCCCAGCAGACCAGGCACCTCGATGACGGTCTCGTTTCACCGCTCACTCCAGGATTACTTTAAGACGCTCGCGAATGCGGGATTCGTTGTGTCGCGTCTCGAGGAGTGGCTCTCGCATCGCGAAAGTGAAAAGGGTGTACGCAAAGAGGCAGAAGATCGCGCGCGTAAGGAGATTCCGCTCTTTCTGTTCCTTGAGGCACAGAAGCCTGCATAAATAATCCGCATGTTGGTAAATATTATCGGTTTTATCGTTGGCATCCTGGCACTCATTGGTGCAGGGGTTTTCTCGTACATGCAGCTTGGTGTGTCGGCAATATTGCAGCCAGTAGAGCAACAAAAACCTACCGTCGCCGTTGTTCAAAAAACCTCAACGTCGACCAATGTTACCAAGGCACCCACAAAGCCAACCACAAAAGTTGTCACGCCAGTAAAACAAGAGGCTGCTCAGGCGGCTCCTGTCCAGGTCCCTACGCCGACAAACGGCAGCTTGGTACCTAGCACACCAACTACGGCGCAAAAGGTCGCTGAGCCGGGACCACTCCGCATTGCAGTAACCGCGGTTCCTACGCCACCCACGGCGACACAACTCTCTGTTCATGGGGTCATTGAGTATACCAACGGCGCACGGTCGCTTAATGGTGGACTGCCGGCGCTCATCGAGAACCAGACGCTTAACCGCGACGCACAGATAAAAGTTGATGACATGTTTGCAAAACAGTATTTTGAGCATGAATCACCAACCGGTGTAGGGCCGGGCGATATTGCGAAAGCGGTCGGATATGATTTTGTGTTGGTAGGGGAAAACCTCGCGC
>MHUY01000007.1:5408-11823 GCA_001825115.1 Candidatus Yonathbacteria bacterium RIFOXYC2_FULL_47_9
GCATGGATGGACAGCCCGGGGCACCGTGCGAATATTTTAAACGCACACTATCAGGAGATCGGGGTTGCGGTAGGTAAGGGGATGTACGAAGGACGTTTAACATGGCTTGCCGTGCAGAGTTTTGGTATGCCCCTTTCTGCATGCCCCGCCATTGACGTACAAAAGAAAGCACAGATTGATATGAATAATATGCAGGTAACTGCGATGAGTGCAATCCTCGAAGAAAAGAAAGCCAAAATAAATGCGACACCAACGAGTGACCCGAATTACAATACCTATGTAAATGAGTTTAATGTGTTAGTAGCGCCATATAATATGTTAGTGGTAGATACGCGTACTATGGTGGTCGAATACAATGCGACGGTGCTAGCTTTTAATAGCTGTATTGCGGTGGCGGGTGCTGCAGCACATTAGTCTATGAGCACGCTTATTTTTGATATCGAGACAGTTGGTGAGGATTTTGATGCGCTCGATACGGCAACGCAAGATGTTCTCACGCGCTGGATAAAAAAAGAGACGCCCGTCGAGGGGTATGAGGCCGCCCTTGAGGATTTGAAAAACGGGCTTGGGTTTTCACCGCTCACGGGCGAGATAGCCGCGATTGGTGTCCTTGATCACGAGCGCGGCAAAGGCGCCGTGTATTACCAAACACCAGGAGCAAAAGAAGAGGCAAGCGAGGATGAAGGAATCAAGTATAAACCCATGACCGAAAAAGAGATGCTCGTGCATTTCTGGAAAGGAGTCGCTGAGTATGATGAGTTTGTGAGTTTTAATGGTAGGGGATTTGATGTGCCGTTCCTTGTCATTCGCTCAGCGGTGCACGGCATCAAGCCGACCAAAGATTTGATGTCCAACAGGTATCTTAAAAGCCAGAGCTATCAGGCGAAACATGTCGACCTCCTCGACCAGCTAACTTTTTATGGTGCCGTCCGTCGTAAGGGGAGCTTGCATCTTTGGTGTAGAGCGTTCGGTATAGCGAGCCCAAAGGTTGATGGCGTAACCGGTGATGATGTTGGTAAGCTTTTTCATGCAAAAAAGTTTTTGGATATTGCTCGCTACAATGCGCGTGATCTGCATGCAACACGAGAGCTGTATGAGAGATGGAAGGATTACATAAGGGCCTAGCGGGTCGACAAGGTTGCTTTTCTTTGCTACCGTGAATATGGAAGTTTCGCAATTTCAACCCGTCTCAACATACAGGAGGTTGTCATGCATCTTAGTCAAGAAAAATCAGTGAGAGAATTCAGCAGTGTCGACGACGTCGTTGCTTATTTCGATCAAAATCCGGTGAAGCTTGTGCAATACATTCAGGAGGCAATACGGGTAAAAGCATCTGTTCCTGGTAAGTGTCTTACTCAGCTCGCGAGCCTCGTTCAAGTCCCGCTTGCCTACAAGGGCGAGCACGCACTTGTTCCGCCACACCTTTTTGTCTCACCAAAGCGTTTTAGCAACATTGATGCGATCATGAAATTGGCGCAAACTGATTTTCCCGTAAGTAATTTCTAGATAGTTTCTCGTTTCTCGGTCACCGCTTTGAAAAGAGCGGTGATTTTTTATAGGTATGCTAGAATATCACGTATATGTCTGACTACTATAAACCGCACCGCAAGCCAGATTGGAACTACGGTGGCCCGCGCTGGCGCCTTTCCCGTTCAAAGATCGAGCTTTACACCGAATGCCCCCGCTGTTTCTTTATTGACAACAAGCTCGGCACGGCACGACCCCGTGGACCGGCATTTACCATCAACATTGCTGTCGACACCCTTTTTAAAAAAGAATTTGATGGACATCGTGTTAGCAAGACCGCGCATCCTTTGATGCAAAAGTATGGTGTTGACGCAGTACCCTTTGCGCATGCAAAGATGGACACGTGGCGTGAAAATTTTGAGGGCATCGAATACAAAGATCCGCAAACAGGTTTTGTTATTTCTGGAGCAGTGGACGATGTATGGGTCAATCCTGCGGGCGAGCTCATTGTGGTCGACTACAAAGCGACCTCAAAAGACGGGAAGATTGAAACACTCGCTGATTCATCGTGGGAAGATTCTTACAAGAGGCAGATGGGTGTGTACCAATGGCTCTTGCGCAAGAATGGTTTCAAAGTTTCTGATACGGGGTATTTTGTATACGCAAATGCCACTACGGACAAGAAAGCGTTTGATGGAGAACTAGAGTTTGATGTAACGCTCATTCCTTGTACGGGGCAGACCGAATGGATCGACACAACGCTTGCGGCAATAAAAAAGTGCCTCGATACCAATGAGATTCCCGAGGTAGGCGAGCAATGCGACTTTTGTAAATACCGCAAAGCTGCCCGCGACGTCCAGCAAGAGTTCCGCACGCTACACACCGCAAAACCTAAGCCAAAAGGCGGTCTCTTTGACTAGCTTTATTTTTCTCGTCTTTTCTGCTAATATCCCAACATATGTTTAAAGAATTTTTACTCAAGAAAATGATCAAGAGTCAGCTCAAAGGAGTCCCAGACTCCGAGATTGATCGTATTATTATGCTGGTGGAAAAGAATCCCGAGCTCTTCAAAAAGATTGGCGACGAGATCCAGGCAAAGATCAAGGGTGGACGCTCGCAAGCAGCGGCTTCGATGGAGGTAATGCGTGCTCACCAGGCAGAGCTTCAGAAAGTACTCAAATAATATATGGCACTCGCAATCGGCATCGTAGGGCTTCCTAATGTAGGCAAGTCGACACTTTTTAATGCCCTCACTAAAAAATCTGTTCCGGCGGAGAATTATCCGTTTTGTACTATCGACCCATCGGTCGGGGCTGTTGCGGTGCCCGATGAGCGTCTGTACAAACTCTCTGCATTTTCTCAGACAAAAAAAATAATTCCTGCAGCGGTGGAGTTTGTGGACATTGCCGGTCTTGTAAAGGGCGCAAGCGAGGGCGAAGGTTTGGGTAACCAGTTCCTCTCACACATTCGTGAGACCGATGCCATTGCCGAGGTGGTGCGTATCTTTGAGGACGACAATGTGATTCACGTCCACGGGGCCGTGGATCCTGTGTCAGACATCGAGACCATTAACCTCGAGCTCATTCTTGCGGACGACCAGACGGTAACCAAGCGTCTTGCGAATATTGAAAAAGATGTAAAGCGTGGAGACAAGGAGGCTGCCAAGGAAAAGGATGTGCTACAAAGAATTTCAGCCGCGCTCAAACAGGCGCATCTCGCGCGCTCAGTCGCACTCGTCGATGACGAGCAGATCTTTGTGAGAAACCTTCATCTCCTCACCATGAAGCCTATTTTATACGTGTTGAATAAAAAGGCGGGTGGGAAAAATTTGGATGAGATGAATGACCCCCGCTACATAAAACTACTTGAGTACATCAAGAGTCTGAACGCGCACTATGTCGTAGTGGACGCTGGTGTCGAACACGACCTCTCGCAACTAGAGGGTGAAGAAAAAGAAATGTTCCGTGCCGAGCTTGGCGTCAAAGACGACGGCGTGAACGACCTCATCAGAAAAAGCTACGAGATGCTCGGGCTTGATACCTATTTCACGACGGGAGAGGTGGAGACGCGTGCGTGGACGATAAAGAAGGGAAGCACGGCTCCTGTCGCAGGTATGGCAATCCATACTGACTTCAAGGACAAGTTCATTCGCGCCGAGATCGTATTTTGGAAGGACCTTCTCGATGCTGGTTCCTATGGAGCCGCTCGTGAAAAAGGCCTCGTTCGCATCGAAGGCAAAGAATACATCGTCAAAGACGGTGATGTAATCGAGTTTAGGATTTAAATAAAAAAAAGAGCGTCTCGATAAGAGACGCTCTTTTTTTTGTTGTTACTTTCTCTTTATCGCCTCGATCTCTTTTAAAAGGCTGGCAAGGGTTTGTTCGAGTTTTGCGAGTGCAAGCTTATTTTCTTTTTTCTCGAGCTCTTCTTCTTTTTCTTCTTCTACGTCTTCTTCCGAAATCTCTTCCACGTCCTCTTGAATTCCCTCAATGTCTTCTGAGATTTCCTCGACGTCCTCCTGGATTCCTTCAATATCTTCCGAAATCTCTTCAACATCTTCTTGAATGTCCTCGATATCCTCTGAAATCTCTTCAATATCTTTTTCAACCTCGTGCAGCTGCATCGTATTTCTGTTGACGGTCATTTGAATGAATATTGCCAAGTAGATTGCCTCAAGAGAGAGAATCGTGGTAAGGATGAGCAGTATTTTGTCGACATCAAATCCGAAAAACGAGAGTGAAAACATTCCCGCAAAAAGCATGGTGTGTACGACGAGCGACTCTATAGAGCCGATCCAGCGCGTTGCGTTGACGGAGATCTTTTCGAGACGAAGCACCTCAGGTGCTTTTTTAGGGAGAGGCTTCTTCTTGGTCATAGGTGCATCGTAGCACTATACGAGATTTTTGTTAACTGTTACCGATGTTGCGGTGTAGGGATTTGTGGGGTATCATTACCTATTATGGATACACAAACAATACAACCAGTCCCCGGGAGCAAACGACACCCACTTTTCAAGTGGATATTGGTGGGAAGTATTATGATCGTGACGAATTTGTTCCTCAACTACGCACTCGATGTTTTTTACAAGGCACCAAAACATGAAGTTTTTTGCCCAGAACCGCAAGTGCGTGAAGCTATCCTTACTCAAGAAGCATGTCTTGCTAAAGGTGGTCAGTGGAACGAAAGCACCTATCCTAAGGAGCTCTACCAGGGAGAGACGGTACCCGCACAACCTGCACCTACGACCGCTGTCGAGGTAAAGGGTTATTGCAACGAGCAGTACACGTGTGGAAAGAATTTTGAAGAGGCAAATAAGGTGTACAACCGCAATGTGTTTATCTTCCTTGTTGTTGCCGGTACCGCGCTCCTCATTGGAAGTATTTTTGCAGCAGCGATTGAGGCGGTCGCCCTTGGCTTCTCACTTGCCGGTATTCTCTCGCTTGTGATTGGTACGATTCGTTACTGGAGTGATATGGACGAACGTCTCCGCGTAGTGGTGCTCGGCATTGCACTCGTCGCTCTCGTGTGGATTGGTATCAAGAAATTCAATAACTAGTTAACAAAAAAGGATACGGATGGATCCCGTTAGAGACCCAGCGTTATGTTTTTGGCAATATGGTAATATGTGAAGTGAATATGAATAAGCAGTTTAATGATAATCAGGCACGGGAATTTATTCCCTGTCTCTAACGGGATGGAAAAGTACGACCATAAAGCTATAGAACAAAAATGGCAAGCGGCTTGGGCGGCTGCGGGACTCTATCGTACAGATGATAATCGCACGAAACCAAAATGCTACGTGCTTGATATGTTCCCGTACCCGTCAGGCGAAGGCCTGCATGTTGGGCACCCCAAGGGCTACATTGCGACGGATATTTATGCACGTATGAAAACGATGCAGGGGTTCAGCGTGCTTCATCCGATGGGGTGGGATGCGTTCGGTCTTCCTGCTGAGCAGTATGCGATAAAAAACAAAGTGCACCCTCGTGTTGCCGTCGACAAGAACACCGCGCGCTATAAGGAGCAACTTTCTGTTATTGGTTTCAATTATGATTGGGAGCGCGAGGTCAACACGACTGACCCAGCGTTTTACAAATGGACCCAGTGGATATTCCTTAAGATGTTTGAGAAAGGCCTTGCATACGAATCCTACGAGCCTATCAACTGGTGCCCAACCTGTCAGACAGGTCTTGCCAACGAAGACCTTGAGGATGGTAAATGCGAACGCTGCGAGACGGTGGTTGAGAAAAAGCCGATGCGTCAGTGGGTGCTCCGCATTACCGACTATGCTGATCGTATGCTCGCTGATATTGATGCGCTCGATTGGCCAACTTCTATTAAGGAGTCACAGAAAAACTGGATTGGTCGTAGTGAAGGGGCGGAGATCGATTTTAGTATTGAAGGGAGTGAGAAAAAGATCACCGTGTTCACGACACGTCCCGACACACTGTTTGGAGCAACGTATGTGGTGCTCGCACCTGAAAATAAACTCCTCGATGAGATTCGTGGAGATATTTCGAACTGGAGCGAGGTTGCCACCTACCGCGATGAAACGAAAAAGCAGAGCGAGATTGAGCGTACGGCGGCAGGACGCGAAAAGACTGGCGTGCGCCTCGAGGGTGTGCAGGCTATTAACCCGGCAAACGGCGGTAAGCTCCCTGTGTTCGTGGCGGACTACGTACTTGGGCACTATGGCACGGGTGCCGTAATGGCAGTGCCCGCGCACGATGAGCGTGATTTTGAATTTGCAAAGAAGTTTGAGTTGCCAGTAGTTCAGGTGATTAGTCTTTCTACTGCCCACCGTGAAGATGTCGCATATACAGGAGAAGGGAAGATTGAAAACTCCGGTGATTTCAATGGTCTCGCTAGTGAAGACGCAAAAAAGAAAATTACCGACTTTGTAAAAGGGCGATGGGTTACCAAGTATCGACTCAAGGCCTGGGTGTTC
>MHUY01000007.1:11829-12047 GCA_001825115.1 Candidatus Yonathbacteria bacterium RIFOXYC2_FULL_47_9
CAGCGCTATTGGGGCGAGCCGATCCCGCTCGTCCACTGCGAGAAGTGTGGTGTGGTGCCCGTAGCAGAAAAAGATTTACCCGTGGTGCTTCCTGAAGTTGAATCATACGCGCCGACAGGGACAGGGGAGTCACCGCTTGCGGATATTGCCGAGTGGGTGAACACGCCGTGTCCAAAGTGTGGGGGGGCTGGTAAACGCGAGACCAACACGATGCCACA
>MHUY01000007.1:12068-23338 GCA_001825115.1 Candidatus Yonathbacteria bacterium RIFOXYC2_FULL_47_9
AGCATGCAACACGCCACCTCATTTATGCACGCTTTTACCACAAGTTCCTATATGACATCGGCGTGGTGAATTATACTGAGCCGTTCAAACGCCTGCAAAATGTCGGCCTTATTATGGCCGAGGATGGTCGCAAGATGAGTAAAAGGTGGGGGAATGTCATTAACCCTGATGATATTGTGGCAACGTATGGCGCTGACACACTCCGTCTTTATGAAATGTTTATGGGGCCGTTTGGACAGTCGGTGGTATGGAGTACCGAGTCAATCATTGGCCCACGACGTTTCCTTGAGCGCGTGTGGCGTCTTAAGGAAAAGGTTATTGAGGGTGCAAACGAAAGTACTCTCGATGCAATCCTGCACAAGACCATCAAAAAAGTGGGGGATGACATTGAGGCATTCAGCTTTAACACCGCGATATCTTCGCTGATGATTCTCGTGAATGATATGGAAAAATCCGCATCGCTTTCGCGTATTCAGTACGAGACACTCCTGATTCTGCTGGCGCCATTTGCTCCTCATATGACCGAGGAGCTCTGGCACGAGACAGGGAACACGGAATCAATCCACCTTGCTTTGTGGCCAGTGTTTGACCCTACAAAGACTGTCCTAAGTGAGGTAACGATTGCTATTCAGGTCAACGGCAAGGTGCGCGATACTATTGTGGTTGCTGTGGACGCCGATGAGGATACGGTCAAAAAGGCTGCATTTGCCCAGCCTGCGGTTGCCAAGTGGACCGACGGCAAAGAGGTCAAAAAGACCATTTTGGTCAAAGGGCGCGTTTTGAATATCGTGGTCAGCGAGGAGTAGGGCGGAACCCTTGACTTCCAGAGCCTTTAGTGCTAAAGTGTAAATACTACTTTGTGTGGAAAAATATTAATCAAATAATCTTTATTACCCATCGTCATGCCCGCAATCACATTTAAACCTAAACAGGTTATCAAGCGTCTCCTCGCTCCTCTTTCACCGCGCGCACTCGATGTGATGGTGAAGCGTTATGGTCTTGGTGAAGGTACTGACCGTATGACCCTTGAGGGTATCGGTGGCACTTACGGTATTACCCGTGAGCGCGTACGCCAGATCGAAAACTTTGCACTTGCAACCATTAAAAAATCTGACGTCTTTAAAAAAGAAGAGGCGGTATTTGCAGAACTTCACGAGCTCGTTGTTTCAATGGGTGGGGTTGTTTGCGAAGAGGATTTCCTCATGCATCTTTCAAAAGATGTAAGCACGCAAAATCATATCTATTTCCTCCTTGTGCTGGGTGACGAGTTCAAGCGTGAAAAAGAAGACATGAACTTCAAACATCGTTGGATCGTTGATGATAAAACTTCAATGAAGGTACACGAGGCACTTCAGAAACTTTTCCAGAGCCTTTCAAACGAGGACCTCATTCCCGAAGGCGAGATTGTTGCAGCATTTTTGGATCACTTGAAGGAAGTCGGCGATACCTACAAGAACGAAGAAGTCATCAAGCGTTGGCTCGCCCTTTCAAAAACTATTGCAAAAAATCCTCTCGGAGAGTGGGGCGTGTCACACTCACCTAACGTCAACGCGCGCGGTATGCGTGACTATGCGTACCTCATCATCAGGAAGCATGGCTCACCAATGCACTTTACCGAGGTTGCCAAGGCGATCTCTCAGGTGTTTGGCAAAAAGGCACACGTTGCAACCTGCCACAACGAACTCATTAAAGACAGCCGCTTTGTGCTTGTGGGTCGCGGACTTTACGCACTCTCATCATGGGGATACGAAAAAGGGGTAGTCAAGGACGTCATCGTCAAGGTTCTTAAAAAAGAAGGACCTCTCACTAAAAAAGAGATTATTGACCGCGTCCTCAAGGAGCGCTATGTAAAAGAGAACACGGTATTCGTGAACCTGCAGGACCCCAAGCTTTTTAAAAAGACCAAGGAAGGGAAGTATGCTATTGCGTAAATAAAAACACAGACAAGAGAAAAGGCGGATTGAATCCGCCTTTTCTCTTGTCTGTGTTTGCGGTATAATGATACATATGGAATTTATGCAGGTGCTGGGGTTTGATAGGCTTTTTGGGCAGACAGGAGTACTTCTCGAACAAGTCTTTCAATGGTTTCCGTACTGGGCACCGATTATATTCGGCGCTATTTTTTGGCATGAATGGATGAGCTATGTTCAGGAGCGTTTTCGTTCCGCACAGAAATGGATTGTTCTCGAGATTAAGCTCCCTAAAGAAATCCACAAAACACCTGTTGCTATGGAGGTGGTACTGAACGCACTCTATCAATCAAGTGAGGGTACTTGGTTTGATAAGACATGGAAAGGAAAAGTGAAAGATTGGTTCTCTCTTGAAATGGTATCAATCGAAGGAGATATTAAGTTTTTTATTCGCACCACAGGGATTTACAAAAATGTCATTGAGGCGCAAATATATGGACAGTATCCCGATATAGAAATCCATGAGGTGCCCGACTACACTCGGTATGTAGATTATCGTGGCAGAGAAGGGGATTGGGAGATGGTGGGTATTGAATATGAGCTTTCCAAAAAAGATCCGTATCCTATCAAGACGTACGTTGATTACGGACTCGACAAGGAAGGCGTAAAAGAAGAATTCAAAACGGACCCGCTTACCTCGGTTATCGAGTATCTCGGTTCTATCGGTCCTGGCGAACAAGTGTGGATACAAATCCTCGTTCAGGCGGCAAGCAAGCGTTACACAAAAAAAGACGGCACTAAAGGGGATTGGAAAGATGAAGGTAAGGCGATCATTGACGATCTCACGAAACGTAATGAAAAAACCCCCGAAGGTATGCCTGTTTTCAAGATGATGATGGCAACAAAAGGAGAAAGTGAGGTGATTGCCGCCATTGAGCGCAGTATGGGCAAGTTCGGCTTTGATTGCGGTATCCGCGCCCTCTATCTTGTAAAAAGAGATAAGTTTAACCCGAGCAACATCAAGGCACTCGGTGGTCTCTTGCGCCCATTTACTACAAACAACTTGAATGGTTTTAAACCGATGCACTTTACTGCTGGTTTTGACTATCCATGGCAGGACTACAACGGCATTCGTTTGAGTCATCACCGCAAAGAACAATTTAAAGCCTACAAACAACGCTCGTGGTTTTATTCACCACGCAAGTTGAAACCTTTTGTGTTGACCAGTGAAGAGCTTGCAACAATTTACCACTTCCCTGGAGGGGTATTGCAGACGCCAACCTTTGGACGTATCCCTTCACGCAAAAATGAGGCGCCAGTCAATTTGCCAATATAATAACTATATATGGACCAGCCTGTATTCAAAGAGATTCCTCAAGGAGATCAAAAAGGGAAACCCCCTTTTTTGCTTCCTCTTATTCCCGAGCGCCGTTTCCCTAAAATAATTCTTGGTGGTGGGCTTGCCCTTGTGTTGGTTGGTGTCCTTTTGTTTTTCTGTATGCCGCCATTTAATTTTCCTCAGGGAGAAAAGGTCACCGTAGAAAGCGGGTCATCATTAGGTCAAGTGTCACTCGCCCTCAAGGAGAGGAATATTATTCGTTCGCGTATAGTATTTGAGTTTTGCATGATATCAACAAGTGGGGATAAAAATGTTTCAGCCGGGGACTACCTATTTAAGGAGCCAGCAAACGCTTGCACTATTGCGTCGCGCATCGCTCGTGGTATATCCGGTATTCCCGCCGTCAAAGTAACCATCCCCGAAGGAATGTCCAATGTGCGTGCCGCGGAAGTTCTCGCACGAGTCCTTCCAAAATTTGATGCACAAATTTTTATTGCAGACACGCAAACACTTGAGGGGTATTTGTTTCCCGAGACATATTTTTTCTCACCAACAGCAACCGCAGAGGATGTTAAACAAATAATGAGCGCTCAGTTTGAGAAAAAGATCAAACCACTCATGTCCGAAATTGAAACATCAGGGCGTACATTAGAAGACGTTGTCATTATGGCATCGATACTTGAGAAAGAGGCACAGACATTCGAAGATCAAGCTCTGGTTTCGGGGATTCTTTGGAAGCGTATCAAGCTCGGTATGCCACTCCAAGTCGATGCACCGTTTTATTACCTCCTTGGCAAAGAATCCAGCGAGCTTACGCAGACCGACCTCGCCATAAAGTCGGGGTACAACACCTACAAAAACAAAGGTCTCCCCGTTGGCCCTATTGGTAACCCTGGCCTCGGCGCTCTGCGTGCCGCTATTGCACCAACTTCATCCCCGTATCTTTATTACCTCTCAGACGAAGACAGTGTAATACACTATGCTAAAAATTTTGAAGAACACAAGGCAAACAAGGTAACGTATTTACGGTAGAGCACTTTACAAAACACTGCAGCTAGGGTATGGTGTTATTGGTCCCTGTGAGGACCTTGTTCATTTTAGGAGGTATTGTTATGCAGAACCCTTTGGCCAGAAATTACCAGACCCGCGTAGCGGCATGCGAGATTGGCCTCGAATCCGAATGTACGATCGTTGGTACGACGATACAGTACGGACAGAAGGCGGTTGTTGTGAGACTCAATGAAAGCTCAGTGGACATCAGACTGAAAACAGGTCCGAACGCTGGGCAAGTTGTTACCGATGTGAATACGGTGAATCTCATGTTCTCCGGGGTCTTCAGAAACGTCATGAGCGAGGTAGTAGAAGAGACTCACTAATAATAATAAATTTGCTCTTTACCCAAACCCATATGTGGTTTGGGGTGATTTTTGAAGAGATGAGATTTGCTCGTCTCTTGAAAAATCTATGAAAAAGAATTCGAAAGGAAAAGTATTCGTGGCGATGTCGGGAGGGGTGGATAGTTCGGTCGCTGCAGCGCTTCTTCAGAAAGACGGCTACGAAGTCACGGGAGTTTTTATGAAGGTATGGCAACCGGATTTTTTGCCATGCACCTGGCGTACGGAGCGCCTTGATGCGATGCGTGTTGCGGCACATTTAAACATCCCGTTCTTTACTTGGGATTTTGAAAAAGAATACAAGGAGGGTGTTGCGGACTATATGATACGCGAGTACAAAGCAGGACGCACACCGAATCCCGACGTGATGTGTAACAAAGAGGTGAAGTTCGGCGCATTCTTTAGGCGGGCAATGGAAGTAGGTGCAGACTTTGTAGCAACAGGACATTACGCGCAGGTCGCTCGCGATAAAAAGAATGATACCTATCGAATGCTTGCCGGTATCGACGCAACAAAGGATCAGTCATATTTTTTGTGGACACTTGGACAAGCACAGCTTTCCAAAACATTTTTTCCGATTGGAGGATTTGAAAAAGCGCGGGTGCGTGCTCTTGCAAAAAAGTTCGGCATTCCTGTTGCAGATAAAAAAGACAGCCAAGGACTCTGCTTTATGGGCAAGCTTAACGTGAAAGATTTTCTCGCACATTTTATCGAAGAAAAAGAGGGGAGTGTGGTGAATGAACAAGGTGAAACAATCGGCGTACATCGTGGCGCGTATTTTTATACGCTCGGTGAACGGCACGGTTTTACGATCATCAAAAAGACAACCGAGGATGCGCCGTACTATGTGGTCGCAAAAGACCTCGTGGCAAACACGGTCACCGTGGCGCATAATGTAGCAAAAAAGCCCCTGGAATGTGCCTCACAGGCTCTCCAGGCCTCGCAGGTAAACTTTTGTCGAGGAACGGTGATAGACACAGCTCATATCTATACGGCCCAGGTGCGTTACCATGGTGAGTTCCATAAATGCACAATATCCACCCCAATCAACAGCACTTTTTCTCTTCATCTCGAAAAACCTGCAGTATTTGACGTCGGGCAATCGGTTGTTCTTTATGACGGTAATGAATGTCTTGGCGGTGGCGTCATCGAGTAACTACATAGGCTGAACACATAGGGTAATCCTATATAAAACATTCCAAATTTTGTTTGAATATGCGACAATGAAGGGAATATGAAAAAAGAGCGCGATGGTGATGTGTGGGTCATAAAGACTTCAGGTGAACGAGAACCTTTTTCTCTCATAAAACTTCGCCGCTCTCTTGTTCGCTCTGGCGCAGACGATGCAACGACGGAGATGGTTATCTCTCACGTTATCCCCGAGCTTCATGACGGCATGAAGACCGCAGCTATTTACAAGCACGCATTCTCGCTCCTTAAAAAATCAAAGTATCCTGTTGCGGTACGATACTCGCTTCGCAAGGCGGTGATGGAGCTTGGACCGAGCGGGTTTCCGTTTGAAAAGTTTGTCGCTGAGGTGCTCCGGGGTAAGGGGTATACTGCCGAGACAGGCGTGATTCTTCCTGGGTTCTGTGTCTCGCATGAGGTCGATATCTTGATGGAAAAGGATAATCGTCATATTTTTGCTGAGTGCAAATTCCATAACCAGCAGGGGATTAAGACCGATGTAAAGGTTGCCCTCTATGTGCATTCGCGATTCATGGATCTTCAAAAAGGACATGATATGAATGAAAAAACGTTGTCGACGCCAAAGATTCACGAGGGGTGGCTCATTACGAACACTAAACTCACGAGTGACGCTATTCAATACGCAAACTGTATCGGACTCACCGTTATCGGATGGGATTATCCTGAAAAGGGCAACCTGCAAGATCTTATTTTGGAGACAGGGGTACACCCCTTAACGTTCCTTACCACGCTTTCTGCGGGAGACAAGACAAATCTTCTTAATCAAGGTGTGGTAATGTGTCGTGATCTCAAAAAAAGTGAAGAGCCCTTACGTTCTCTCGGTTTTGACGACGACCGTATCAAAAAGGTCGTGAATGAGGTCGACAAGGTGTGTCAGGAGTTTTAATCATTAAAGATATCATATATACTTTATTCATATGGAAATCACTACGCTTATAAGCGATCCGAATATTGAGATTATTTTAAAATTAGTCGTCGCGCTCTTTCTGGGTATGTCCCTCGGTGTTGAGCGTGCAGTTGCCGGTAAGACTGCCGGTATGCGCACCTATGGCTTAGTTACGATGGGTTCAGCGCTCTTTACGATTGTGGCGGTTACTGCAGCTGGTGGGTATGATTCAGACGTTGCTTTTAGGGAGTCACTCCGCTTCACTGCGCAGATACTTACGGGTATCGGTTTTATCGGTGCAGGACTTATTTTTTCTCACGATGGAAAAGTAAGCGGCGTCACCACTGCGGCGGGTATTTGGGTGGCGGCTGGGATAGGTGTAGCCGTGGGTTATGGACTTTATCTACTTGCCGCAATAGCGATGGTCTTTGTTCTCATTATTTTTACCGGGCTTTGGTATATTGAGAATCGAGTAAAAACACTGGCACACTCTGATGATGCAGAATAACAATACAAATAAAAAACAAGGGCATCAGCATATTTGTGACATAAATCTGGATGCTCGCGGTGTAGATGAATACGGTAGTTCGTATAAAGAACATTTTCTTGAACAGTACAAGATCTTGATTCAAGGGATCGACTACACGAGCAAATGGAAACATATCGTAAATAATTATTTCCTTACGATTAATACGATCCTTCTTGCGGCGATAGGGCTTTCGGCTGCGCGCGACCAGGTTGCGATGCCTGCTGTCACGCATCAAATCGTACCAGCAATCGGAGTATTTGTGGCCATTGCATGGTGGATTACGGTGCGTGGCTATAACGATGTTCTTGAGGCGAAATTTTCTATCCTTCACTGCGTTGAGGAGCGGCTTCCTTTGGCACTCTATAAGACCGAATGGGAGATTCTCAAAGCTTTTTATAAAAACCCAAACCGTCTTGCACGCGTTGACGCCTCGGTTCCTATTATCTTTGCCACACTGTACCTCCTCGTTTTCTTTTTTGTGAAATAATGTAAATCGTGGTAAATATAGAGGATACGTGTCCCGTTAGAAGTTTCCCTATAATTTCACTAAAGATAGGTAAATGCACGAGGGGGTAAGATTATATTTTAAGTATTTATGAACAAAACTTCTACTGGGATGGATTCACGAGAAATTAGGACGCGATTTTTAGCTTTTTTTGAGAAGAGGGGACATGCCATCATTCCTTCGACTCCTCTGGTCCCCGAGAACGACCCTTCGGTGCTTTTCAATACTGCAGGTATGCAGCCATTGGCGCCGTACCTTATGGGTACGCCGCACCCTCGTGGGATGCGCCTCGCCAACTCGCAGAAATGTGTGCGCACGCAGGATATCGATGAGGTAGGCGACAATACGCATGATACTTTTTTTGAAATGCTCGGTAATTGGTCGCTTGGCGATTATTTTAAAGAAGATGCCATTAAATGGAGCTTTGAATTTTTGACCTCAAAAGAAGAAGGTCTCGGGCTTGACCCCGCACGTCTCTATGTGACCGTGTTCGAAGGTAACGACGACGCGCCGCGCGATAACGAGGCGTTTGAGATTTGGAAAAAGTATATGCTCGAAAACCGCATTTACTTTATGTCTGCAAAATCCAACTGGTGGAGTCCTGGTGACAATGGTCCCTGTGGTCCTGATACAGAAATGTTTTATGACGTGACCAAGCGTGGTCTTGGTGACATGACCAAGGAGGAATATATGGCGGCAGATGACCGTCAGGAAGTCGTGGAGATCTGGAACGACGTTTTTATGGAGTATGAGAAAAAGGACGGCAAGGTCATTGGAAAGCTTGCGATGAAAAATGTTGATACGGGTTCAGGTCTCGAGCGTATCGTCATGGCGATCCAAGGTAAGGACAATGTCTTTGCAACCGACCTCTTTGCGCCACTCATGGAAAAAATTAAAGAGCTTGCAGGTAAGGAAATCACCGATGTGCGTGCTTCGCGTATTGTTGCCGACCATCTTCGTACGGGAGTTATGATGATTGCCGACGGAGTGCGTCCTGCAAATACTGACCAAGGGTACATTTTGCGCCGCCTTCTGCGTCGCGCCGTGCGTTACGCTGATGTTTTGGGTATCGCTCACCATACGCTTGCCGAGCTCGTGCCTGTCGTGGCCGAGAAGTACAAGGGTGTGTATGATAACGTTGACGCACAAGTTGAGTTAATCATTCAGGAAATTCGTGGCGAAGAAGAGAAGTTTAGAAAGACCCTCGAGCGCGGACTGAAGGAATTTGAGCGTGTGAGTGCAAATGGATCAGTTTCTGCGATGAATGCGTTCCAGCTTTTTTCGACGTACGGTTTTCCTCTCGAGATGACCGAGGAGCTTGCTCTTGAAAAGGGCGTAACGGTTGACCGTGCGGGTTTTGAAGTTGAATTCAAAAAACATCAGGATCTTTCGCGTGCAGGAGCGGAGCAAAAGTTCAAGGGCGGCCTTGCAGACACGAGTGAGATGTCAGTAAAGTATCACACCGCAACTCATATGCTCAATCAAGCACTTCGTATGGTCCTTGGCGAACATGTTTCTCAAAAGGGGTCAAACATCACTGCCGAGCGTTTACGTTTTGATTTTGCACATACTGAAAAAATGACCGATGAGCAAAAGAAAGCTGTTGAGGATATTATTAATCAAAAGATTGCAGAAGCACTCCCCGTGGCATACGAAGATGTTCCCGTAGAGGAGGCAAAACGACGTGGGGCAATAGGTGTCTTTGGCGAAAAGTACGGTGACATTGTGCGAATTTACCAAGTAGGTCAGGGTGACCAGCGTTTCAGTCTCGAATTCTGTGGTGGACCTCATGTTACCAACACCTCCGAACTCGGTCACTTCAAAATACAAAAAGAAGAAGCCGTCGCTCAAGGTATCCGTCGCATCAAGGCAGTACTGGAGTAAAAATCTGTTGAAGGGAAAAAGCCATCGTGTTACAATATGTACACGATGGCTTTTTCTTTTTTTACAAAACAACAGCGAGATGATTCACTAACACTCTTGGTTGATATTGGTTCGGCGAGTGTAGGTGCCGCGCTCGTAAGACTTGAAGTAGGCAAGCCTCCACATATTCTCTTGACCACGCGCGAGGATATTCCTTTTCAAGAATCGCTCTCTTCTGCGCGGTTTCTTTCCGGCATGCTTCATGCGCTTGAGCGTGCGTTGAAAAATCTGCAATCGCAGAACAAGGGCCATGGTGCTCCCGCACACACTTTTTGTACATTTTCTTCTCCATGGATTGTGCTCAAAAATCGTAAACTAAGAATTTCACGTACGGAGCCGTTTCAGGTCACTGAGAAAAACCTTGATGCTTTTTTGAACGAGGATATTGAACGCCTAAAAGACGAGCTCAAGGAAACATTGCCGCCTGCAGATATTGAGATCATCGAAAAAAAGATTATCGAGATAAGGCTCAATGGGTACGAAATCAAAAATCCTTACGGGCAGACGACGCACCAAATGGAGGTACTTGCGACGGTAAGCTTGTCCTCAAAACGTGTTATTGAGAGTGTTGAGCGTATGATCAGTCGATTTTTTCATGCGCCATCAGTACATTTCGGTTCTTTCCCTGTGGCAGCATTCAGTACCATTCGTGATATTTTCCCTGAGGAAAAAAACTTCTTGTTTGTAGATGTTACCGGCGAGACAACGGATGTATCTCTTGTTGCAAATGATCTCTTTATGGGAATGGTCTCATTTTCGCGCGGAAAGAATTTTTTTGTACGGGAAATATCTTCAGGGGAACACACGCTTCATGAGGAGGCCGCAACGCTTTTTAGGATGTTCCTTCGCGATGAGCTCGAAGGGAAAAAACGCAGCCATGTGGGGGATATTGTAGCGCAAGGTAAGGACGAATGGATAACTCGTTTTAAAAAATCCCTCACCTCATTTACTGAGGTTGGTATGCTTCCTCATAAAGTATTTTTTACCGCAGATGCGGACATGGCAAGTTTTTTTACGGGACTTATCAATACACTTCAGCCTGAGTCTTTGGCGGGCGAGGGATTTGAGGTGGCATACCTTGATCAGCTTGTTGTGACAAAATTTGTGACCTTTGAGAGTGAGGTTGTGCGTGACCCTTTCATTGTTGTGGAGGCGCTTTTGGCAGGAAAACTTATAATACAAAAATAATATGGATGGAATCAATCGAAAACCTATGCAGGATGTTCTTGTACCCCAGAATGATGTCATAAAAAGGCCATCGTTTATGCCGGAGCCCCGTCCCGCAATTTCCATTTCTGAAGATTCAAGCCGTATCGAAAAGAGCCCATTTTTTGAAAAAGGTCGCAATAGTAGACCGTTGAGCGCACCAATACAGCCGAAAAAAGATAACTCGCGTTTCCTTGTGTGGAGTATTGCGATGGCTGCACTTTTGGGGGCGGCGTTTGTAGTACTCAGCTATTTTTCCTCAGCAACGATTGAGGTGTTTCCTTTCACGCAGAGCGTAAAAATTGAGAATGAATTTACTGCCACAAAAGACACCGCCGGCGAGGAGCTCTCATTCCAGTTTCTAAGTCT
>MHUY01000007.1:23352-36448 GCA_001825115.1 Candidatus Yonathbacteria bacterium RIFOXYC2_FULL_47_9
AGGTCTCTGCAACAGTAGAAAAAGCAATTCAAAAAAAGGCATCAGGTAAAGTCATTATTTATAATGCATACAGCGCAGCACCCCAGCGTCTCATTAAGAATACACGCCTTGAATCTGCTGACCACAAGATATTTCGCATCAACGATTCGGTGGTGGTTCCTGGTGCAAAAGTGGTGTCGGGTAAAGTCACCGAGCCTGGTTTTGTAGAAACTGTTGTGTATGCAGATGCGCCCGGCAAAGAATACAACATTGGCCTTGCAGATTTTACTATCCCTGGATTTAAGGGTGACCCACGATACAGTAAATTCACCGCACGTTCAAAGGCAGACAGTCCGCTTGCGGGAGGGTTTTCAGGTACCGTAAAGGTCCCCACTGATGAGGCTGTCACCGAAGCACAAAAGGGTTTGAAAGAAGAGCTCAAAAAAACTGCAGTAGAAAAAGCACGCGGACAAGTTCCTGACAGCGTTTCATTTTTCCCTGGCAGTATGGTTTTAAAATTTGAGGAAGTACCTCAGGAGCTCTCGGCAGATGAAGCAGCTTCGGTCACGGTGCGTGCAACCGTCTCGGTATTCTTTTTCAACACCGAGCTCCTTACGCAAAAGATTGCCAATGCAGTACTCAAAGAGTATAAGGGAGCCGCACTTACGTTACCCAATATCTCTGAACTCTCGTTTACGTTTCTTGATCCCGTCGATACGATTGTTCTCGCAGACCTAACCCAGATTCGTTTCCGTCTCGACGGTGAAGCATTGTTCAAGGGGCATGTTGACGAAGGAAAACTTATTGCAGAAATTGCAGGTAAGAGCAAAAAAGACTTTTCTTCAATTATCACCACTCAGAGTAACATCAAAAGGGCTAATGCTGTCGTACGCCCTATGTGGAAGACGTCTTTCCCCGGTGATATTACAAAGATTTCTGTAGAAATTGTTAATGAATAACCGTAAGGTCGTTGACGCAACGCAATTATTTTGATATTATAAATATTCGCAATGGCAGAAACAAAAGAGGAATTAGTGCAAGGGGAGATAATTGAAGCGCTTCCGAGCGCTATGTTTCGCGTCGAGTTTCCGGACGGACAGGTGATTCTCTCTTATCTTGCCGGCAAAATGCGCCTTCATCGCATCAAAGTTTTGATCGGTGACCGGGTAATGGTTAAACTAGACCCCTACGGCGGCAAGGGACGCATCGTTAAACGCCTTTAGTTAAAAGGTGTTTTGACCACTTTTGGAGTCTTTAAAGAGGGATTAAAAGGTAATTATTCGAGATTCACAAGACTGGGCTTGCATTTAATTTCAAAATGCGATATAATAGCCGAATCGTTTTGATTTCAGATTCTCTGTTGTTACACGGTAATTACCTAGGCGTTGCTAAGCAATTGTCTAGGCAAAATTAGATGACGATAGAGAGTTTTTGTTATAAATTATGAAAGTACGAGCATCAGTAAAGAAAATTTGTGTGAAATGCAAGACGGTTAAACGCGGTGACCGTATTCGTGTTATCTGCGAGGATCCTCGCCACAAACAACGCCAGGGCTAATAAACATTGAAGTAAGATTTAAATTATTTATGCGTATTCTAGGAGTTACTATACCAGATGAAAAGAGATTGGAGATAAGCCTGACGGCGGTGTACGGTATTGGCCGTCCTCGCGCAAAGGAGATCCTCGATAACGTAGGAATTGAGCACGGCAAGCGCGCGAAAGATTTGACCCCTGACGAAGAGGCAAAGATTCGTAAGGTTGTCGAAGATTTCACTCTCGAGGGAGACCTCAAGCGCGAAATATCAACCTCGATCAAGCGTCTCAAGGACATCAAGGCTTATCGCGGAACACGCCATGCCAAGAAACTCCCTGCTCGCGGTCAGCGCACCAAGACAAACTCGCGTACGGTACGCGGTAATGTCCGCAAGACTATGGGCTCGGGTCGTCGTAAAGCTGACAAGAAGTAAAAAGACTGAAAACGAAACACCACTACTATGGGTAAAAAACGAATTATTAAAAAAGAAGGACAGAGTGTTGACCAGGGATTAGTATCTCGCGCTCTTAGTCGTACTGCAAAGAAGAAGCATGTTGCAGGAACACTCTATGTTCAGTCAACTTACAACAACACCAAGGTGGTGCTTGCTGACAAGGTTGGTAATGCACTCATCTGGTCATCGTCTGGATCTCTAGGATTCAAAGGTGCTAAGAAGGGGACACCTTTCGCAGCGGCAAAAGTTGGCGAGCTCGTAGGAGAAAAGGCTGCTATGATTGGTATGAAAGAGGTAGATGTTGTTGTTAAGGGTGTGGGTGCAGGACGCGAGAGCTCGATCCGTGCCTTTAATTCAAAAGGTATCGACATCACATTGATTCGTGATGTGACACCGGTTCCTCACAACGGACCAAAGCCAAAGAAGCCACGTAAGATTTAATTATTGTTTTTAGTATTTGCATATGATCAACGACCAGAAATGTAAAAAATGTCGCCGCGCCGGCGAAAAACTCTTCCTTAAAGGGGAGCGTTGTTTTACGCCTAAATGTGCGATCGAGCGCAAGCCATATCCACCAGGACGTCTTCTTTCTGAAAAGAAGCATCGCTCGAGTGTTACTGAATACGGTATACAGCTTCGTGAAAAACAAAAGGTTCGCAACACATACCGTGTAAGCGAGAAGCAGTTTGGTAACTATATCAAAGAAGCTTCTGGCAAGCAGGGAATGAGTCCTGCAGAGTATCTTTTTGAGGCTCTTGAGTCACGTCTCGACAATGCAGTATTTCGTAATGGATTTGCAAGCTCACGTTCGCTTGCTCGCCAGATGGTTGCGCACGGACATATTACCGTCAATGGTCGCCGTACTGATATTCCATCACGTAGACTTGCTATCGGCGACGTATTAGCGATTCGCCCAGGAAGCAAAGATTCAAAACTTTTTGAAGGTCTTGCAGAAAAATTGAAGACCCTTACCGTACCAACCTGGTTCAAGGTTGACGCTGAGAAGATGACCGTAATCTTCCAGGGTAAGCCAAAGGCTGTTCAAGGGAGTCACACGTTCAATCTTACGTCCGTCGTTGAATTTTATAGCCGATAGAGGGAACGATAAGCGTTTGCATTTATCAAGAATATAATGTATAGTTTCATCGTCTAATTTACATCACTATGCTCGACTACAACATCACATTGCCATCGAAACCGAAAGTTCTCTCAGAGGACGCTTTTAAGGGAACTTACGAGATCGAAGGTCTTTACCCTGGGTACGGTCACACGCTTGGCAACTCACTCCGCCGTATTATTTTGTCGTCTCTTTTGGGCGCAGCTATCACTACGGTAAAGATCGAAGGTGCTTCACATGAGTTCTCGACACTCGAAGGGGTTAAAGAAGATGTGATCACTATTTTGCTTAATTTGAAAAAGACGCGCTTTAAGCTTTCTACTATGGAACCACAGACGGTTACCCTTACGGTTAAAGGCGCAAAAGCAGCGACTGCTGGAGATATCACTGTTTCAGGACAGGTAGAAGTTTTGAACCCAGAGCTCCATATTGCAACCCTTACCGACAAAAACGCAAGCCTTACTATCGAGATGGTGGTAACTAAAGGTTTTGGTTATGTTGCAAAGGAGGTGCACCAGAAAGAAAAGGTAGATATTGGTACCATCGCCCTCGATGCTATCTTTACCCCTATTCGCCGCGTAAACTACGAAGTAGACAACATGCGTGTTGGTGATCGTACCGACTACAACCGTTTGAAGCTCACGGTAGAGACTGACGGTACTATTGCTCCACGTCGCGCCCTCGAGTCATCGATCGAGATCATGATCAATCAGCTCAAGGCAGTGATTGGTTTCGTAGAGAAAAAAGAAGTTGAGGAGATTGCAGAGGAAGAAGCAGCTGAAAGGCCTGCAAAGAAAGAATCAGTAGATAGCGAGTTCTTGAAGACTCGCATCGAGAACCTCGACCTCTCAACACGTACCAACAACGCACTCGCTGGGGCAAACATTCGCACCGTGGGCGGCCTCGCACGCAAGACCGAAGAAGATCTCCTCGAGATTGACGGTCTCGGCGACAAGGGTATTCAGGAGATCAAGCGCGCACTCAGCGTGCACAGTATCACCCTCAAGGATTAATCGAAAGACTTTAGAAGACCATTATGAAACATCACAAGGCGATTAGAAAATTTGGACGAGATCACGCAGGACGCATTGCGCTCCTTCGCTCTCTTGCTCTTGCACTCATCACTGAGGAGCATATCAAGACGACCGAAGCACGCGCAAAGGAGCTCCGCCCATTCATCGAGAGCTTGGTGACTAAGGGTCGTGTAGGCGATATTGCTTCACGCCGTTTGATCATCTCACGCCTTGGTGGTGTTTCTGGTGAGGCTGGTGCAAAAAAGATCATTGATGAGATTGCACCTCGCTACATGGAGCGCCCAGGTGGGTACACCCGTGTTATGAAGCTTCCTCGTCGTGGGGGCGATGCCAGCAAGATGGCAATAATTGAATTTGTCAGCTAAGAGCTGATCTACTGGGAATATGACTACTATGACACACAAAATTGACGCACAAGGAAAATCCGTAGGACGCATTGCTACCGAGGCAGCAAGCGTGCTTATGGGGAAAACATCTCCTGCATTTCAAAAGCACCTCGTTGCAGACGTACAGGTGGTTATTGAGAATGCCTCAAAGGCAGCTATCGCGCCTACCAAACTTGGCGAGGTACACTCAAAACGCTACTCAGGCTACCCTGGTGGCCTCAAGGAGCGCACCGTTGCACAGACCATCGAGAAGAAAGGTTTCAGCGAAGTCTTTATCCGTGCCATCGAGCGTATGATCCCTCGTAACCGCCTCCACAAACCGCGTATGAAGCGTTTGACAATAAACGATTAATAAATTTTATGACGACAGCAGAAAAGACAACAGAAGAGGTAAAGACAGTAGCTCACAAGGCACCTGCAGCAAAGAAAGTAGCTAACCGCTACATTGAGGCTGTTGGTCGTCGCAAGACATCAACTGCACGCGTTCGTATTACGGAAGCTACCAAAGAAAGTGTTACCGTAAACGACAAGGATGTACCTACGTATTTCGTTACGCTTGAACTTCAAAAGATCGTCAGCGAGGCGATTGAGAAATCAAAGGTAGCCGGAAAGTTCCTCATTTCAGTACATGTAGTAGGTGGAGGTATCCACTCACAGGCAGAGGCACTTCGCCACGGACTCTCACGCGCCCTCGTGAAGTTTGACGAAGAGACCAGAGGTCGTTTGAAGAAGCTCGGTTTCCTCAAGCGTGATCCACGTATGAAGGAGCGCCGCAAGTTTGGTCTCAAGAAAGCACGTAAAGCCCCACAGTGGAGTAAACGTTAATCGATACAATTATATTGTTCAAACAAAAGGGGCGATCATTCAAAATGACTTCGCCCTTTTTGTTTGAAGGGGGAAATGTGATAGGATAAGAATCTGATATGACAGACACCAACAACGACGAATTGAATACAAAAGAAGGTGAGCACATCACGCTTGATGAGGCGCTTGACACGAGTAATGATACTCAGTATAGTGATGACGTCCAATTTGAAAGCGTGGACGAAAGCGAGAATATTGCCGCTACGGTAAAGAAACTTCGCGAGAAATTACGCATCTGTGAGCAAGAAAAAAAAGACAATCTCGACGGATGGCAACGAATGCGCGCAGACTTTGCAAACGCTCGCAAAGAAGAGGAAACGAGGCGTGGCGATATGATAAAGTTTGCATCGGAGGGACTCGTAGAAGACATGCTCCCTGTGCTCGATAGCTTCTCGATGGCATTTGCTAACAAAGAAGCCTGGGAGAAAGTAGATGCAAGCTGGCGTAAGGGCGTCGAGTATATCTACACACAAATGTTCTCGGTTCTTGAATCACGTGGTCTTTCTGAAATCGGTGTGGTGGGTGAAAAGATTGATCCGCGTATGCATATCGCGATGGAAGGAGTCCCTACTGATGAAAGCAACGTGGATACCGTTGTTGAGGTGGTACAAAAAGGTTATCGCCTCCACAACAAAGTCATCCGCCCTGCAAAAGTAAAGGCAGGTGTTCAAAAATAAATTGTGTCGAACATTAAAAATAACTAACAAACAAAAAATACTATGGCAAAAATTTTAGGCATTGATTTGGGTACAACAAATTCCGCGATGGCAATCATCGAGGGTGGCGAGCCGCGCATTGTTGAAAACATCGAGGGCGTACGCACGACACCGTCCGTTATCGCTACATCAAAGGGTGGTGAACGCCTCGTGGGCTTGCTTGCAAAGCGTCAGGCAGTCACCAATCCTCAGAACACACTTTTTGGTATCAAGCGCCTTATCGGCCATAGTTTTGAGGATGAGGGTGTGCAGCGCGACAAAAAGAATGCAGCGTTTGGTATCGACCGCTCGACGACGGGTGGCGTGATGGTAAAGATGGGGGACCGCCAGTATCGCCCCGAGGAGATCTCGGCAATGGTGCTCCAGAAGCTCAAGGCGGATGCCGAGGCAAAGCTCGGTGAGAAAATCACCGAGGCGGTCATCACCGTGCCTGCATATTTCAACGACTCACAGCGCCAGGCGACCAAGGATGCTGGTCAGATCGCAGGCTTTGATGTAAAACGTATCATCAACGAGCCGACCGCTGCAGCTCTCGCATACGGTTTTAATAAAAAGAAAGACGAGAAAATCGTCGTGTACGACTTTGGGGGTGGTACGTTTGACGTGTCAGTACTCGAAGTTGGTGATGATGTTATCGAAGTGAAGTCAACTGACGGTGACGTGCATATGGGTGGTGAGGATATCGACCAGAAAATTATTCGTTGGATTGCTGACGAGTTCAAGAAAGAATCAGGTATCGATGTATCAACCGACGTACTCGCGCTCCAGCGTTTAAAGGAGGCCGCAGAAAAAGCAAAGCACGAGCTTTCAACCACGCCTGATGCGGAGATCAATATTCCGTTCATCACGTCGGATGCTTCAGGTCCAAAGCACTTGCAGCTCAAACTCTCACGCGCAAAGCTCGAGGAACTCGCGAGTGAGTACATTCAGAAGTCTATCGAGATTACCAAGCGCGCTCTTGCAGCATCGCCTTTCAAAAAAGAGGATATCAACGAGATCATTATGGTTGGTGGACAGACCCGTATGCCTGCTATTGTAAACGCGGTAAAAGAACTCTTTGGTAAAGAGCCTAACCGTTCGATCAACCCTGACGAAGTGGTTGCTATTGGTGCCGCTATTCAGGCAGGTATCCTTCAGGGTGATGTAAAGGATGTGCTCCTTCTTGATGTTATTCCTCTTTCTCTCGGTATCGAGACGTTTGGTAACGTAGCATCAAAGCTCATCGAAAAGAACACAACCATTCCTGCATCACGTTCACAAGTTTTTTCAACTGCCGCTGATAATCAGACTTCGGTAGAGATTCACATTGTGCAGGGTGAGCGCCCTATGGCACCAGACAACAAGTCTCTTGGTCGGTTTGTGCTCGATGGTATCCCTACAGCACCACGCGGTATTCCGCAAGTAGAGGTGACTTTTGATGTAGATGCCAACGGTATCCTTCAAGTAAAGGCAAAAGAAAAGACAACCGGCAAGGAGCAGTCTATTCGTATCGAAGCAAGCTCAGGTCTCTCAAAGGATGACATTGCGCGTATGCAGAAAGAAGCAGAGATGAATGCCGAAGAGGATGCAAAGAAACACGACGCAGCCGAGACCAAGAACACGCTTGAGCAGTTGATGTACACCGCTGAAAAAGAACTCCGTGAAAACGGTGACAAAGTTTCTGCAGAGCTCAAGGCTAGCGTAGAGAGTAAACTTGCTACCGCAAAGACCACAAGCACAGGTATCGACCTTGAGGCGATGAAGACCGCAGGCGTAGAGCTCTCGACTGAACTCTCAAAAATCGGAGAAGAGATGATGAAGAACGCTCCACAAGAAGGTGCACCACAGAACCCTGGTGATACTCCTGAAGGCAACGTACGCGATGCCGAGTTTACTGAAGGCGACGACAAGAAACAAGACTAGGCACCACGCAAAAAGGTTTCGTATTTACGAGACCTTTTTGTATTGCATGTTAGAATAGGGAAACGAAATGGCAAAAGATTACTACAAAACACTCGGCGTAGAAAAAAGCGCATCGCAGGACGAGATCAAAAAAGCGTTCCGTAAGCTCGCGCACCAGCATCATCCCGACAAGGGTGGCGATGAGGTGAAATTCAAGGAGGCGAGCGAGGCGTACCAGGTGCTCTCGGATGAAAAGAAGCGCAAGGAGTACGACACCTATGGTAGTGCAGGTCCTGGGCAGGGTGGTTTTGATCCATCGGGCTTTGGTGGATTCCAAGGTGGTCAGGGATTTGAGGGTGTGGACTTGAATGATATCTTCGGTGACTTTTTTGGTGGTGGACGGGGGAGAGGCGCACAGGTACGTCGCGGGCGTGACATCTCGATTGATCTCGAGCTCTCATTCTCAGAGGCAGTGTTTGGCGTCGAGCGCAAAGTACGTCTAACAAAAACAGCAAAGTGCGATACCTGTAATGGAACCGGTGCAAAAGAGGGGACCAAGATGAAGACCTGCACCGAGTGTAAGGGTGAGGGGCGCATTCAAGAAGCGGTGAGGTCATTCCTCGGTACCTTTATGCAGGAGCGTGAGTGTAGTGCATGCTCGGGTACGGGCAAGATCCCCGAGGATAAATGTCCAACCTGCAAAGGCCATGGTGTCGCTCGTAAAGATGAGGAGCTCACCATTCGGGTACCTGCAGGCATTCAACACGGCGAGACTCTTCGTATGACCGGTGCTGGCGAAGCGATACAAAACGGCACCACGGGCGACCTTTACGCACGCATCCACGTCGCCTCACACAAGGTCTTCAAGCGCGAGGGCAATAACCTTACGATGAACCTGGTGGTAAAACTTTCTGACGCACTCCTCGGTGCCGAGTATCCCGTGCAGACTCTCGATGGAGAAATAAAAGTAAAGATTCCCAAGGGCGTATCCTCGGGCGAGCTTCTTCGTGTTCGCGACAAGGGCGTGCCCGTAGACAACACCGGCAAGCGCCGCGGGGACCTCATCATCAAGCTCGAAGTAAAAACCCCCACCAAACTCTCCCGCAAAGCCGAGAAACTCATCGAGGAGTTAAAAGGTGAGGGGGTGTAATAAGGCCAACTAAAAGCATTGTTTGTTTAGAAAAATAGGCGTACTATACTAAATATGAAAAAACTTTTAATCCTACTAGGGGCATTATTGAGTAGCTTCTTGATTTTTTCTATTTCAGCAGAAGCAAGTACTGTTCGAGTAAAAGGTTATTACAAACCATCAACTGGTACTTACGTAGCGCCTCATTACAAAACATCACCAAATCGATCAAGACTTGATAATTATTCAACAAAAAGGAATTACAATCCTTATAGCGGCAAAAGGGGAACTGTGAGTCCTTACAAATGGTAGTAAAAATGAAAATAAAAAATTTTCTCGTAATAGTCGCCTGTTTCTTCAGTCCAATAAGTTTTCTAAATGCGAGCTCAATAAAAGGGACCTCTCTCGGGGAGTTTTCTAGCTGTGATTACTATCTCATTGAAGACATTTCTGGTGACTACAGTTTAGTAGAATGGTATGGAGGGGGGCTTACTCCCGATAGTGGAGATATCGTTGTAGGGGAACTTCACTCATATGGATTTAAGGATTTATATAATATCACCCGCGATAATTCTACTCGAGTCTGGATTGATGACTATATGTTATCCGAAGATTCTGCGACGGAAAAATTAATCGATAAATGCGGCTGGGATAGAAGTATTTTAAATTATTTTTCTGGAGGATCAAGCGGGTATAGCAGTTACTACTCCACTCCCAATTTGACCCCCCCACCTCCGGTTTATTGTCCTGCTAACTCAACTTTAAATTCTGTTGATTTAAAGTGTTATTGTAATTCTGGCTATATACTCAATGGTAATATGTGTACTGTGTCAACGAACTTTAGTCCATATCAAAACATTGTAGACCATAAAATATATCGTGAAGTACGCATAGCGTACGCGTATAATTCTGATAAGGGTTGCGAGAATCTGTCGCTTGTCGGTGAAGACTTGGCTATGTGTAGGGCGTTTGCCTCAGATTCTAATAAAGATGGGTGGTTAACAATAGAGAAACCAGACAAAACTGTAACAGTTCAGTCTCTTTTAGAAAAACAATCCTTGCAAAATAAGAATGAACCCCAAAATATAGTAGTGGCATCCCCTGGACTTTCAGGGGTGCAAACTCCGATGGAATCGTTGAAAAATCAAGACTCTAAAAAACAGAAGGAGATGGACACCCCCAATGAATTTTTAACCATCCCAAAAGAAGCTAAATTAAGTGCTACGGACGTATTACTTAAAGAATCATTTAAAAATGTTCATAAGACAGAAAAAGAAGAGGTTGCTAATAA
This sequence comes from Candidatus Yonathbacteria bacterium RIFOXYC2_FULL_47_9, assembly GCA_001825115.1. Lineage (GTDB taxonomy): Bacteria > Patescibacteriota > Minisyncoccia > Phycocordibacterales > UBA1550 > UBA1550. The sequence continues at coordinate 33,738 of MHUY01000007.1, forward strand.
TCTGATTCAGGCAAGTACAACTCTACTAAAATCAGAGCCTAAGGAAGCGCCCGTTGTAAGACACTGGTATAGTTGGTTTAATCCATTTTCCTGGTTTAAATAATGAAGGAGTTTCCACCTTATTTAACATGCTCAAACAAGTTCAATACCAAAAAGGTAATACAGCAGTCGGATTTTTGGTTTGGGGTCTTATTTTTTTGGGGATCTACTCGTTTTTTAATGATGACCCAGAATCAACTACAATAATGCAAGGGCGCCCAAGTTATTCTTCATATAAAGAATCAAAGGATTGTAGCAACCTTGAGCCAGATAATCCTTATGATGAAGGAGGCGGACATTATGCGGGATTTCAGTGGGGAGAAAATGGGAATTTTTGCGACGGTAATTCCTCCTCGTTCATTGAGGGGTGTGAGGAGTATGAAACACAAGAGGAGTCTTACCAAGCTTGTTTGAATGAATCCTAGAGGCAAGCAAAAAAACTTCAAAATACTCTCTTTTTCTGCTAAGATAGGTAAATGCAAAAAACGCTTCTTTCGGGGGTGAAGCCGACGGGGACGGTCCATTTGGGCAACTATTTTGGCGCCATGCGCCAGCTTGTCGAGATGCAGAACGAGTACCACTCGTTCGTTTTTGTGGCAAACTACCACGCCCTTACGAGTGTGCAGGATGGCGAGGTTTTGAAGAAGCTTACACTCGACCTCGTGATGGACTATCTCGCCATTGGTGTTGATCCAAAGAAGACCACCATCTTCCTTCAGTCGGATGTGCCCGAGGTAACGGAGCTTGCGTGGGTCTTTAATACCCTCACGACTGTGCCGTACCTCCAGCGGGCACATGCCTATAAGGATGCCGAGGCAAAAAACAAAGAGGTGAATGTAGGGCTCTTTGATTATCCCATTCTTATGGCGGCGGATATTTTGATGTACAACGCTGATGTAGTGCCGGTGGGGCTCGATCAAAAGCAACACATTGAAATTGCGCGCGACACGGCGCAAAAGTTTAACCGCGTTTTTGGCGAGACGTTTACTGTACCCGAGCCGCTTATTGTCGAGGATGTCAAAACCGTTCCCGGCACCGACGGGCGCAAGATGAGCAAGAGCTATGGCAATGTCATTGGTCTCTTTGCTTCGGATGAGGAAATTAAAAAAGCGGTGATGAGTATTCCGACCGACTCAAAAGGTGTCGACGAGCCCAAGGATCCTGCAACCTGCAAAGTGTTTGCCTTTCACGAGCTCTTGCAGGCGGACAACCTTGAGGAGGTGCGCAAGCGCTATCTCGAAGGTGGTATTGGCTACAAGGAGTCAAAGGAGATCCTTATCGACAATCTCCGTGCGTTCATTGCACCGCTCCGCTCACGCCGCGAGGAGATTGCGCGCGACCCTGAGATGGTTTTGCAAATCCTCCGCGACGGTGCCGAGGTTGCTCGCGCTCAGGCGAAAAAGATGATGGAGGAAGTGCGTGCGAAGACGGGTTTAATTTTACAATAATAAATATGGGAAGCATGGAACAAGGTATGGGCGGGAATATTGAGGCACTCCAACGCGCACGCAATATGGCGCAGATAGAGCTTGCACAGGAGTCAGGGCAAGACCTCATCACATGGATAGGGGAGCACGCAAATGATTTTGGAGAACTCGTAGCAGAAAAACCCGCCCTTCTAGAACGGCTCGCACAAGACGACACTCACGCTGAAGCACTCGAAGAAGTTAAAAAAGAAATTTACCACTAAACTATATGGAACGCACATACATCAAAGACTTGAAGGATAAAATAGGGGAGGAGGTCACCGTATCGGGATGGATCGATGTTCGTCGCGACCAAGGCAAGATGGTTTTTCTTGATCTGCGCGATATGAGTGGCAAAGTACAGGCCGTGGTGCTCCCTAGTCATACTGAGGCACTTGAGGTTGCACAGCGCGTGCGCCCTGAGTGGGTTGTTAGTGTTTCTGCTCTCGTAAACAAACGCCCTGAACGCAACATTAAAGCAGATGTTCTCAATGGCGATATTGAACTTGAGGTTTTGAATATTGAAGTATTGAATGAGGCGCAGACACCGCCTATGGATGTCACGACCGATGGTCATGAGATTGGCGAGGAAGTGCGTCTCAAGTATCGCTACCTTGACCTGCGTCGCCCACGCCTTCAGCGCAACTTGCGTATGCGCCACGCTATTACGCTCCATGTGCGTAACTTTCTCACCAAGCATGGTTTCATTGAGATAGAAACTCCTATTCTCACCAAGTCGACGCCCGAGGGTGCGCGCGACTACATCGTGCCGTCTCGTGTTGAGCCAGGAAAATTTTACGCACTCCCACAGTCGCCACAGCAGTACAAACAGCTCTTGATGGTTGGTGGTATGGAGCGATATTTCCAGGTCGCACGCTGTATGCGCGACGAGGACACACGCGGTGATCGCCAGCCCGAGTTTACACAGCTCGATATGGAACTCTCGTTTGTAGAACAAGAGGATATTATTGCGCTCAATGAAAAACTTTTGATTGAGCTCGTACAGACACTTACCCCCGAGAAAAAAATTCAGACGATTCCATTTCCGCGCATTACCTACAAAGAAGCGATGGAAAAGTATGGCAACGACCGTCCAGATTTGCGCGAGGATAAAGAAGACCCAAACCTCTTGGCATTCTGTTGGGTGCTCGATTTCCCATTTTTCGAGAAGGACAAACAAGGTGGCTGGACATTCACGCACAATCC
>MHUY01000007.1:36513-36619 GCA_001825115.1 Candidatus Yonathbacteria bacterium RIFOXYC2_FULL_47_9
CGGTTTTGAGATTGGCGGCGGAAGTATTCGTAACCATCAGCCTGAGGCTCTTGTGAAAGTTTTGGAGATTATGGGCTACGCCGAAGAAAGTATCAAGACAAACTTT
>MHUY01000008.1:0-2029 GCA_001825115.1 Candidatus Yonathbacteria bacterium RIFOXYC2_FULL_47_9
CCCGCCGTGCTTCCCATAGGGTAGCACCCGTGGTAGAAACGTCATCAATGAGAATAACCACGCGACCATGAATGCGTGCAGGGTCGGGGCAAGTAAATGCATCACGAAGGTTGGCGAGCCGTGCAGAGCGTTTTTGTGATCGTGCTTGTGGTGCGGTTACGCGAGTGCGTATGAGGAGGTCAGGTGCGTACTCAAAGGTGTTCGACTTGTCGTGCTTGATGACTTCTTTCGTCAAAAGGTCACTTTGGTTGTACCCACGCTCATGGAGACGTTTCTTGTGTAGAGGAATGGGTACAAGGAGTAATGTTTCGCCGGGGGAGATATATAAACTCTCGCCGAGCTCACCGATGATGTCTTCATGTAGTTTTTCTGCAAATACTTTAGAAAATCCACGTGCATTCTTGTATTTAAAATGCCAAATCGCACTTTTAATGGAAGGGTGACGATAGTCAAAGACTGCGTGAATGAAAGAATGCTCTGATGGGGGAGAAGAAGGTATTTTTGCGAGGCATTTTGTGCAGAGAAGTGTGCGCGGTGCGCCACAGGAAATACAGTGTCGCGGAAAAGCAAGGTCAAGAATGTTCGCGAAAATTATTAAGAATCTATTCATGTGGATATAACTGGGTACAATATCCACGGCGCTCGCTCGAGAATTAAAGAATACTTTCGTTCTGCTCGCTCGCTTGTGGATAACTACCGTAAAAAAAGAGAGCAATACTCATTGCGTATGGTATACTAATGTATATAATATAGCTAAGTATGGTATCAATCAAAGAATCGGTTGCCAATATTTTTTCTAGCGCGCACAAAGGAAGCTCGGTCGGTATTGATATAGGTGCATCATCAATCAAAATTGTTGAAGTTGAAAAGGTTGACGAGCGAGCTGTTCTTAAAAATTATGGAGAGATTTCCCTAGGGCCCCGCGCTAATGTTTCAGCGGGGCAGGCGACAAGCTTACCTCCTGAAAGTATTGCTGCGGCGCTTAGTGACCTCCTTCAGGAGGCAGCGATCTCTCCTCGTCATACCTCTTTCGCTATCCCTTTTAGTGCTAGCTTGCTCTCGGTTGCTGAGCTTCCTGATGTTGGAAGCAAGGAACTTGAAAGTATGATCCCCATTGAAGCACGTCGTTATATTCCAGTACCACTATCCGAAGTATCGCTTGATTGGTGGGTGCTCCCCAAACGTAAGCTTGGTCCCAAAAGCGTAGCACCAGCAGGCACACCTACGTCACTCGCAAAAACAGAAGTTATTATTGCTGCAATCCACAACGAAGTTATTAAAAAATACGAAGTAATTCGAGACAGTACACACATTGCAGGCAACGCTACTCATTTTGAGATCGAGATATTCAGTACACTCCGAGCGATTATAGGGCGAGATCTCTCGGCAATCATGGTTATTGACATTGGGGCTGGCTCAACAAAGCTTTCCCTTGTCGATGAGGGGATTGTACGTGGCTCACATGTTATTTCAGTGGGAGGGCAGGACATCACCCTTGCACTTTCAAAATCACTTGCTATCCCGTTTGAAAAAGCTGAAGAGATAAAATGCCGCATAGGAGTTTTGGGTGGCGAGGAGGGACGTGATGTTGCGACCGTAGCAGAGCTTATTCTTGCGAATATTTTAAGCGAGGCAGCTCACTTTGCTGAGAACTACGAACATAAATATGGGTCCAAGGTTTCCAAAGTTATTTTGGTTGGTGGGGGTGCGCTTTTGCAGGGAATAGAAAAAGTTGTCGAGCAGCATTTCTCGGGGGTCACCGTGGAGATAGGAGACCCTTTTGCGCGACTGGATGCACCAGCATACTTTGTTCGAACCCTCAAAAGTTTGAGCCCAAGTTTTGCGGTAGCGGTCGGTTTAGCACTTAAAGGACTAGAAGAGTAATTGTTTCTACGGTATACTAAATACAAACATATGGTCAGTAATCCTCCAAAAGTATCGTTCATTCCAAAAAGCCCCCTTGCACGGGAAGAATCCTTTATGGATCGTCGTCGCCCACGAAGTATCACGGGGTTTATTGCAATATTCG
>MHUY01000008.1:2035-8037 GCA_001825115.1 Candidatus Yonathbacteria bacterium RIFOXYC2_FULL_47_9
TTGCAAGTGTGGGCACATATGCAGGACTTCGTTTTTACAATGCATCACTGACCGCAGAGATAAAAAGCAAAACAGATAGCATCAACAAAACCAAGATAGCTCTGGCACAGTCTCCAGAAATTGTTGAGGCAAAGATATTCCGTGCACGCACCGAGTTAGCAAAAGAGTTTCTTAGTGCACACATTGCTATATCACCGATGTTTGACGTTATTGCCAATAATACCCTAGGAAGTATCGAATACAACAATTTTGCTTTCAAGAAAAACGAGGGGTCATGGCAGCTCGAGCTTACCGGGGAAGCACCAAGTTACGCCTCCCTTGCGTACCAGACTGATGTTCTTAAGAAGAATACTACTGATTTTAATAATTTTGAAATAAGCAACATTATTCTTACCGAAATAGGAAGTGTTAGGTTTACGCTTGTCATCAATTTTTCACAGAGCCATCTTTCTTATGCGAATCAAGCAAAAGAAAGAACCCCATCCTTTATCCCTGCTGAAATAGAAACACCAGCGGAAGCAGCTATTTTTAGTCAGCCAGACATGGTTGTTACGGAAAAAAGCACTTCAACTACACCACTTACTCAGTCATCTTTTGGTGGGACAACAACAGAGAGTCTTCCTGATGTAGAGTCCTTGTTTTCAACAACCTCGCCCGCGTCTGACTGGACAGTTGTGCCACCTGTTGATACCCCTGTCGTACCAAGTGCGACTACGACCGTCCCCACGGTGGTTCCTGAATCAAGTTCATTCTGGTCGTGGTTTAAATTCTGGTAATATATTATGATCAAACCCATTTTATCGCTCGCCATACTCATCCTCTCAGTCCTTTTTGCTATTTTTTATGCAAGGCCAGAGTATAATCGTATGCAGTCTTCACGAGCAGATCTCGAAAAGTTAAGTAGCGTTGTTGAGGATACCAATAAAATCAAGGAGCTTATCAGTCAAACAGGAGACATACTCGATACGGTAGATGCAGACAATCAAGCACGATTTGATGTATTCTTGCCTGAAAAGCTTGATACGATTCGATTTGCGAATAATCTGCAAAGCATAGGGTTACGAAACGGCATCGCCCTTTCAGGGATTAAAGTTGAAGAAAAAAAATCTGATCCTTCGACCAAACCAGCGGCTGTCGCAACAGCAGGTTCAAATACAGTATTTTCAATCGGGCAGCAGGCTGCAGGTGAAGCACAAGACGCTGCTCAGGCAAGCGCAGCGTCTAAGGAAAAATACACCATCACTAAAACAAATTTTTCATTTGCTACAACATATCCAAGCCTTCTCATTTTCTTGAAAGATCTTGAAAAGAGCTTAGGGCTCATTAACGTAGTCTCGCTCTCGTTTAAACCCTTGAGTAGCACTGTTGCAAGTGACAGTAAAACGGGAATGGACCTGCCAGACCTTTATCAGTTTACGGTCGAAATAGAAACCTATTCCCTCAAGTAATTATATGAACTCACCACAAACAAAAAAAACATTAACAAATGCCGCAATAGTTGTTGCTGTTTTGGGGGTCGTGTTTGGTGCTTACTGGATGTTCTTCAGGAGTGATCCGGCGCTCGAAGGTGCGTCATCTGCCGAGGATGTTGTACGGACGGTCGTGGTGGCCGAAGAAGTTTCACGAACAATCCGTGACCTTCAGACATTAAAGACCTCAGTAGCAGAATCCGTAGCACTTTTTGGTACGCCGGCTTTTAAAGATCTCGAAGATTTTTCTCAGGTTGTCTCCGAGGAGCCTATCGGGCGATCTAATCCATTTACGCCAACTGAATGGAAGATAAAAAAAGAAGCGGAAAATGAGGCGATAAAAAAGGCATCAAAAGGTGGTAGTAGCGTTGTTACTGGCGCATAAGATTTATGGCAATCCTCGATACATTCGTAGAGCAGGGTATCGTCAAAAAAGAGGCCTTACCTGAACTTGTGGACCGCATTAAGAATGGGGAAGCTTTGGAGTCTGTCCTTGTGGCACAGGGTATCAAGAAGGAAGAGGTGCTTCGCGTACGTGGTATTTATTATAATTTACCAACTCGTGACCTCAAGGCAAAAGGGGTCCCTTTTGAAATACTGAAATACATTCCTGAGGATTCTGCTTCACATTATTATTTTGCACCACTCGGTGTGACAGGTGGCGTACTCGAGGTCGGAATCGTTGACCCTGAAAATATTGAGGCGCGTGACGCATTGCAGTTTATTGCAACCAAACTATCGATGCCGTTTAAGATATTCCTTATTTCTGAGGAGGATTTTAAGTCGATTCTCGAGAGTTATCGCGGGCTCACTGGTGAAGTGACCAAAGCACTCTCTGAGCTTGAAGTAGACATTTCTGAGACTGCGGGCGACGAGATTATCAAAGAGGCCCCAAAAGGAGAAGAAAGTGCTGAAAAAATAAGAGCCCATGTGGTGGAGGATGCCCCTGTGGCAAAAATTACAGCAGTGGTACTTCGTCATGCGACCGAGGGTGGAGCGTCGGATGTACATATTGAGCACACGGGGGATAAGGTGCGTGTACGTTTTCGTGTTGACGGAGAACTCTTTACGAGCCTCATTTTGCCGGCAACCGTACATAACTCGATGGTGGCGCGTATCAAGATTCTTGCAAACTTGAAACTTGATGAGAAGCGCAAACCACAAGACGGACGTTTTTCTGCGCGTATCGATGGTCGCAAAATTGATTTCCGTGTCTCAACATTCCCTGCTTATTACGGTGAAAAGGTCGTAATGCGTATTTTGGATACTGAAAAGGGTGTTAAGGCCCTTGCTGATGTGGGCTTTCGTGCAGATGACCTTGCTACGGTAAATGCGGCGATTAAGCGCCCTTACGGTATTATCCTCATTACTGGTCCAACTGGTTCAGGTAAATCAACAACACTATATTCAATGTTGAATTCGCTCGATAAAGAAACAAAAAATATTGTTTCTCTTGAGGATCCTGTTGAGTACAATATTGGTGGTATTAGTCAGTCGCAAATGAGACCTGAGATTGGTTATACATTTGAGACAGGTCTTCGTACAACACTTCGCCAGGACCCCGATGTTATCATGGTGGGTGAAATTCGCGATAAAGAGACTGCGCAACTAGCGATCCAGGCGGCACTTACGGGACATCTCGTACTTTCAACGCTCCACACCAACACATCTATTGGTGCTATTCCACGTCTTGTTGATATGGGTGTTGATCCGTACCTTATTGCACCGACACTCACTATTGTTATTGCTCAGCGTCTCGTAAAGACGATATGCCCTGGTGCTGCAAAAGAAATACCCAACGATGGAGCGATAAGAATGATGATTGATAAGGAATTTGATAACCTCCCTTCAGAATTTAAAAGTAAACTTGATCTCGACAGACCGTTTTATGAAGGATCTGCAACCCCCGAATGCCCTTCAGGTACGCGTGGACGCAGGCCGGTGTTCGAGATATTCTCAGTAGACAAAGAGATTGAAAAAATAATCCTTTCCGAACCAACGGAGCCCCGCCTTTGGGAAGCTGCACGCCGCAAAGGTATGATTTCACTTAAAGAGGACGCAATGCTTAAGTGTATGGATGGCTCGGTGCCGTTTCAAGAAGTGAATACGCTCTAGTTTTGTGTTATCTGGATTGTTTTTCCTCGGTGAACATATTATACTGAAGCTATATGGGAGAAGAGAAACAAATTAAAAAGATTTTTATTGTAGATGACGACAAGTTCCTTCTTGATATGTACACCTCTAAGTTTACCGCAAAGGGCTTTGAGGTTGACCGGGCACTAGGGAGTGCTGAGGCTGTTGATAAACTTCGGAGTGGTATTACACCTGATGTTATCCTTCTTGATATTGTCATGCCTGGAATGGATGGTTTTGAACTCTTGTCGATTATTAAAACAGAAAGCCTAGCTCCTCAGGCAAAGGTGTTAATGTTTTCAAGTCTTGGGCAGGCGGCCGATATTGAAAAAAGTCGTACTTCTGGCGCAAACGGATATGTAGTGAAGGCGCTCGCTACGCCATCTGAGGTTGTAGAGCGTGTGATGACCATTCTTGAAGGAGGCGAGGCGTTTGCTGAACCTTATTAATATAAAACATTTATGCCTACCCATAACTACAAAGAAGAAATAGAAAGCATTATTATTCGCGCCCTCGCCGATGGCGCATCAGATGTGCATTTGACTGCAGGTCAATTCCCCACATTTCGCGTTTCGGGAAACCTAGTACCTTTAATGAATCTTCGTGCGCTTGCACCCGAGGATACTATGGGGCTTTTGAGTGAGCTCATTACTCCCGAGTTTATAGAAAGATTTCTTAGAGATAAAGAGATTGATTTCTCGTACGACTTTTACGGCAAAGCGCGTTTTCGTGGTAACGCATTCTATCAAAAAGGTTCCGTAGGGGTAGCCCTCCGTGCTATTCCTGCTGAGGTAAAGACCATCAGTGAACTCAACCTACCTCCTATTCTCGAATCCTTTTCGCGCAAAAAGCAGGGATTCTTTCTTGTGGTTGGTCCTGTGGGGCAAGGTAAGTCGACGACACTCGCGGCGATGGTTGAGCTCGTCAACCGAGAGCGCGCAGAGCATATTGTAACCATCGAGGATCCTATTGAATATTTATTCCGTCCCGATAAATCTATTATTGACCAGCGTGAGGCGGGGATAGATACAGAGAACTTCAAAACAGGACTTCAAGCTGCATTTCGTCAGGATGTAGATATCTTGATGATTGGTGAAATGCGTGACCCTGAAACAATCTCTACTGCGGTGACGGCGGCTGAGACAGGGCACCTTGTACTCTCAACACTTCACACAAACAACGCTTCGCAAACAATCGATCGTATTATTGACTCATTCCCCGCAGAACAACAGTCGCAGATTCGCGTACAGCTTGCGGGGAGCCTCCTCGGTATTTTTTCGCAACGCCTCATTCCGCGTATCTCGGGAGGGTTGGTGCCCGCTTACGAGCTGCTCATCAACAACAATGCAGTCTCTAGTCTTATTCGCGACGGGCGTACTCACGAAGTCGATATCGTGATTGAGACAGGAATGAAAGACGGGATGATCGATATGAATCGTTGCCTTGCAGAGCTTGTGCGTAATGGCGAAATCACGCCGGAAAATGCCTTCCTTTATTCATTCAGCCCAAAAAGTCTTGAGCGTTCACTTCAATTTTAACCAACCATACTTCTATGCTTTTTGCTTACAAAGCGGTCACTAAAGAGGGGAGAGAAACCATTGGCGAGATCGAGGCGCAGAGTCAAGACATAGCCATCAATTCGCTTCAACGGAGCGGGTTGGTTGTCGTCTCTGTTCAAGAAGGGGGAAAGAAAACCCTTTTCGAATACGACATAGCCTTTTTAAATCACATATCTGCAAAGGAGATTTCGATGGCTTCGCGCCAGATCGCAACACTGCTCGAAGCTCACGTGCCAGCACTGAGGACATTTCGTTTGCTTGCGCATGAGTCTGAAAACCCAACATTAGCAAAAAAGTTCACCGAAATCTCGGACGATATCCAAAACGGTGTACCTGTTTCAAGCGCACTCGCCAAGCACCCAAGTGTCTTTTCTGATTTTTATATAAATATGGTGCGCGCCGGCGAGGAGTCGGGCAAGCTTTCAGATACATTTTCTGCACTTGCTGACTACTTGGAGCGTTCGTACGGACTTGCTTCAAAGGTTCGTGGTGCACTTATCTATCCAGCCTTTGTGGTGGGTACGTTTGTGATTGTGATGGTGTTGATGTTGACCCTCGTTATTCCAAAGCTTGCTGATGTTATAAAAACAAGCGGTCAGGAGGTGCCCATCTATACCAAGGCGGTCATTGGCGCGAGTGAGCTTTTGGTTAATTACGGCATCTTTGTGCTCATGGGTATCATTGCAGCGCTCTTTGTGGGTTGGCGTCTCGTGCGTGGAACAAATTTCATGGCACAAGCAAAGCTTTGGGCGCCTGGCATCGGCAACCTCTACCGTATGCTCTATTTGTCACGTATTGCTGACAATATGCACACGATGCTCTCAAATGGTATTTCAATGGT
>MHUY01000008.1:8118-12891 GCA_001825115.1 Candidatus Yonathbacteria bacterium RIFOXYC2_FULL_47_9
GGGTGGCGCGCCACTTTCTACCGCCATGGAGGCACATCGTGAAATCCCTAACGTAATGATACAGATGGTTAGGGTGGGAGAGGAGACGGGAGAAGTGGGTAATATTTTGAAAAAACTTTCTACTTTTTACGAGAGAGAGGTTAATACTGCCGTAGATACACTTGTTTCGCTGATTGAGCCAGTAATGATCGTCCTCTTGGGTATCGGGGTTGGTGGTGTTCTTGCATCGGTGCTTATTCCTATCTATCAGATTGCGGGGAATGCGTAGAGGGCAGAATATGGAACTAGCGTCCAAGAGTCTTCGCCCAAGGCGTGAACTTGCTAGTTCAGAATCTGCTGATTCAAGAATCTGGAATTAAGAAAGGAGTGCATTATTCCACATTCCACATTCCAAATTCTATATTCCGCCCAAAACCCTTGCGCTCAAAAGCGTGCAGGTGGTATATGCAGTACCATATACCACCATCGCTCGGATGCCATAAGTAAAAAGGGGTTTCGTTTTCCTGTGGACAACAAAACCCCTTTTACTTGCGTCGCTCCTCGCTCGGCGGTATAATGAATACGTGTGAGATGGGGGAGAGGGAGGCCGATGGCCATGCCGCTCTCTCCTTCAAAACACAAAAAAATTTATTAGCGACGTAAGGCGAGCGAAATAAGAAAGTACTCTTTCTTATTTCCGAGCTGAGGAGCTAATATAGGGACACGGGGTTTCCCCGGGGATCCTTTATTAGGTTAGAGGTTATTAGATAGACATATTTTTATGAATAAAAAAGGTTTTACACTTATCGAGCTCTTGGTCGTTATTGCGATCATCGGTGTTCTTGCATCGGTTGTTCTCGCATCACTTAACACCGCTCGTTCAAAGGGTGCTGACGCTGCTATCAAGGCAAACTTGGCAAACATTCGTGCTCAGGCTGAGATCGCTTATGACACAGCTGGTAATTATTCTGGACTTTGTGGAACTACTGTTGTTGCCGCTGCAATTGATGCAGCAAAGGCAGCAGCTGGTGTTTCTGCAACAACTGCAGCTTATGGTACTGCAGGAAGTTCGACAGTAGCGGCATGTCATGTTATCCCTGCTAACGACGCATGGGCAATTAGTGTTCCTCTCAAGAGTTCAAGCGCTAACAGTTGGTGCGTTGACTCAACAGGAGCTTCAAAGCAGCTTACTGGGGCTCATTTGACTTTAAACGCTACTGCTTGCTAGTAAGTAGACGATTCTATCACAAAACAAAAACCCCGCATTTATGCGGGGTTTTTGTTTTGTGATAGAATACCTGTATGGATTTTTTGGCACTCATGATTGTTTTTGTGTTCGGCGCTATTATCGGTAGTTTTTTGAATGTGGTGGTATATCGCTACAACAGCGGTACCTCGCCCCTTACGGGACGGTCGCAGTGTTTTGCGTGCGGGAAGATCCTCGAGTGGTACGAACTCTTTCCTTTGCTGAGCTTTCTTTTTCAAAAGGGGCGCTGTCGCAAATGCCAAGTAAAGCTCTCGTGGCAATACCCGCTCGTCGAGGCGACCTCAGGAGTAATGTTTGTCGCGGTTTTCCTTCTCGGTAAACCAATTCTTGAATCGATCTACCTCCTCGCTGTTTTTTCGACATTACTCGTTATCGCAGTATACGACCTACGCCACCAGATTATCCCCGACGGACTCGCTGCATTATTTGCGGGACTTGCGCTTGTGTGGTTTGTATCTACGGTAGGGGTGCGTGCCGTACACTTTCCATACCTCTGGACACTCATTGCGGGGCCAATGCTCTTTTTACCGTTTTGGGTGTTGTGGTTTGTGTCCAAAGGGCGCTGGCTCGGCCTTGGTGATGGCAAGCTCGCACTGGGTATGGGGTGGTTTCTTGGGGCAACGCTTGGTGCTTCTGCGGTCATGCTTGCGTTTTGGATCGGTGCAGCATGGGCGCTCGTCCTTATGGCGTTTCAGCGACTCGCATCAAATTTTCGTGGTGCTAAACTCTCACTCAAGAGCGAAATTCCTTTTGGGCCATTCCTTATCTTAGGGGTTGTTATTGTGTATTTCACGAAAGTAAATTTTTTTGATGGATCAATAAATTTATTTCCTTTTTTGTAAACTAATATGCAGGTAAATAAAAGTGGTCCACCAACAGGGTGGACCACTTTTATTTACTCCCTAAATTGAGAGATTAGTATGGCTGGAATGCATTAGCACAGTCTTGCTCATTGAAACATTCTTCGCAAGCAGGAGCTGAATACGCAGAAGAAGGCCCATTTTTGTAATCTTGCGTGTAGTTAGGGTCAGAAGGGCCTGTTCCGACATCTCGATGTGCTGCGGTGTCGTAACAATTCCCGTTTTCATCACAATACATTTGTTCGCGACAAGAGCTGTTTAGACACTTGCGGATTACGAGACGTTGCCCGAGCAGGGGGTCTTGCCGGTATAGGTCAATCGCTTGGAAACACATAAATCCTGACGGCTGGTTAGGGAAGACACCACCACCCGAACCGCCATAATCGGGAGCCTCTCCCCAGTTTTGCCAATCCCACCGATAAGTAGGACCGAGATAGCTGAAGGGCTCAGTGCCTGAGGTGGCGATATAAGTACTGTTATAAAAGGCAGCGTCTGATCCATTGGCAACATCGCTGGCCCACCTCTTGTTGTCTTGGAAGTAATGGAGCGCACCTACAGCGATACCCTCAACTTCCATAATCGCGCGCGTGAGATTTCCCCGTTCACGTACTTTGATGGTGGAAAAAATAACCACCGACGAAAGGACGATAATTATTGAGATTGATACCAATAATTCGATTATCGTAAACCCACCTTGTGTTTCTTTGTGTTTCATTTTGATTATATAAAAGCTTCTCGCTATTACCCTTAGTGTTACATACTGCCTTTTAAAAGACAATGCTCAGGGTGTGGCTCGGTAGACATTCATTTTTATGGTAAAATATTGGCGTAGGTTCAGTCGGGAAAGATGCTGCCCGACCCACTTATTATCCTGATGTTTTTGTTGTATACTTCATAGGAGTGAATTCTTTGTATCCTTACATGAAACCCCACGCGAAAAATCTTGGATTTACTATTATCGAACTCTTAATCACGATGGGTATCTTTTCGGTACTTACCTCGGTGGTGTTGGCAAACTACTTCACCTTTGGGGCTAATTCTGAGTTTGTGAATGCAAGCGAGGACGTCGTTCTCTCTCTTCGTCAGGCGCAGGTGTATGGCGCGGGTACTAAAAAAAGCGCAGGTGCCTGCTCTTTTGATTGTGCATACGGCGTGCACTTTGCGGCCAATACCCCCCACGGGTTTACCTCTTTTGTCGATACTAATAATAATGGGAAGTATGATGCGGGAGAGGGGACAGAGGCAGTAATATGGAATGACGCAATCTCTGTTACGGGGATTAAGTGTGGCTTAATTACGAGCGATTGTGTTGGTGATATCACGAACGGAGCAATGATGGACGTAACCTTTAAGCGCCCAAGTCCTGATGCGCGAATTTCTGACCTGGCCTTTAATGGCTATAAGAGCGGATGGATAACTCTTTCTGATGCTAATACAGGAAAGACGATAACCATCGCCATTTCGTTAGCGGGACAGATCTCAGTCCAATAGCAGAAACTTGAATACAGAATATGGAATACGGAATAAAAAAATCAATACAAAAAGAAAGAAGTAATTCTCTATATTCCATTTTCCCTATTCCATATTCTACCCAAAGGGGTTTCACGCTTGTCGAGATGATTGTGTCGATTGGTTTGTTTACTATTGTTTTGTTTATTGCGACAAGTGCATTTCTTACGGTTGTGGCTACTGACCGTAAATCCCGAGCTCTGCGCATTGGTGTCGACAATATGAACCTCACGCTTGAGGATATGCAACGAAGAATAAAAACAGGTTCAAGTTATTACTGTGGAGAAAGTTCTATTGCAACAGACACCCTTGATTGTGGGGCTGGGGGGAGTTCAACCTCATTCTCCTTTCTTGAACAAAATGGCCAAATAAGAACGATCTATGCTTACGATTCGGTAAGTAAGGCGATTTATCGGGCATCATATGGCGCTGTGTCCTATCCAGGAGAAACTATCCGCGTAACCGCGCCAGAGATAAGTATTACCAGTGTAAAGTTTATTACTCGAGGCACTACGAGTGGTATTGTTGTTGATGGAGGGGATTCAGCTCAGCCTTATGTAACGATCGCCATCAAGGGGTCTATTGCAGGGAAAACACCAACGGTCTTTAATATTCAGACGACCGTCACGCAACGCAATTATGATAGCTAATTTTATGGAATATAGAATAAAAAAAACAATACAGAAAGAAAAAAGGGATTTTTCATCTTCTATTTTCCGTATTCCATATACTGCCCGACAAGGCTTTACGCTTCTTGAAACGATGATTGCAATCGCGATACTTTTGATTGCCGTCGTGGGCCCAATGTCGATCATTGGCGGATCTTTGCGCAGTATTTATTTCGTGCGTGACCAGATGACGGCAATCAATCTCGCACAGGAGGGGGTTGAGGCTGTACGACAGGTGCGCGATACCAATTTCCTTAAGGGGGATGCGTGGGCGGGTGGTTTTGGTAACGGAGATTGTACGGGAGGACTTAGGTGCTTAGTGGATACTAATCCGTTGGTTATTCATAAATGTAACGGTTCGTGCACTGCCACAAATCTCCGTGTGTACCAAAACCCAACTGATGGGCTCTATCATCAGTACCTAGCAGTCCCTGGTGGCCTTACGTCAACCGTTTTTACCCGCAGGGTTGATACGACTCAGGTTAGTGTC
>MHUY01000009.1:0-12527 GCA_001825115.1 Candidatus Yonathbacteria bacterium RIFOXYC2_FULL_47_9
CAACAAGGCGTTCAGTAGCGGTGACGACACCTGCACCCACAAGAATCCATACAGCAAAGGTTGTCGCACCGACCACCATAGCAATAAGTGTCAGGTAGAGCGCCGCGCGATCTGAAAGAATCTGCAGTCGCGATTTGCTAGCCTGTGCCTCAGCAACAAGACGCATCACCCCTGCAAGAAAAGTTGCTTCACCGATCTTGTCCACTCGTACCGAAAGACTGCCATCGCCATTAATAGAACCCGCAATCACTTCATCCCCTATTTTTTTACTGACTGGATTTGATTCGCCGGTAATGATTGATTCATCAAGGTCGGACTGTCCTTCGATAATCGTACCGTCAGCAGGCACCCTGCCGCCCGGTTGTACGAGCACCGTATCTCCTGAAATAAGTTCTGCGAGAGGGACCGTTTGTGTCTTTCCGTCGCGCATCACCTCAGCGGTATCAGGTAAAAGCTTTGAGAGTTCTTTGAGGGCGCCCTGTGCGCTTTGAACAGACTTCATCTCTATCCAATGTCCGAGGAGCATAATAGTGATAAGCGACGACAACTCAAAAAGAAGATCGTGACCAACCCCTTGGACAATCGACCAGAGGCTGTAAAAATATGCTGCAGTAATCGCAAGCGCAATGAGGGTCATCATGCCGGGGAGTCGGGCACGAAGCTCGCGGTACGCGCTCGTGAGAAATATCAGTCCACAATAAAAATACACCACGCTCCCCAAATAGAGCATGAGGTACTGTGAGCCCCAAAAATGAGTGACCTGTATACCAAAGACCATCATCGCCATCTCCGAATAAATAAAAATCGGAATGGTCAACGCCAGCGAAACAAAAAACTTCACCAAAAAAGATGAAGTCCTGTGTCCGGTATGTTTGTCGGTTGTATTATGATCTGAAGAAGCACTCATCTTCTTTTTCTTGGGGATCAGGCTCATTCCGCACTCGGGACACATCCCCGGCATTGAACGCACAATATTGGGGTGCATAGGGCACGTATACAGAGTTTCCGCACTCACTATTGTTGTCGGTGTCGATACCTCTTTATTCTTGTCGGTGCAACATTCGTGACTCATATTCAATAATTACACTGCCGCATGACCAAAAGCTTCATCCTCGTCATCAGCATCTGCGTCTGCTTTGGTGACATGAATGCGCGCATCAATGTGGTTCGCAGGAGCATATATGGTGTAGACCTTGAGAGGCTCGTTCCCCGTGTTAATAAAATTATGTTCAGTCCCCGGAGTAACCACAACCACATCGCCCGCAGAGATATCTGCTTCGACGCCATTTAAAATAGCTTTTCCGGTTCCGCTCAAAAAGAAAAGTGTCTGCTCGACATGTTCGTGTTGTTCTCTGCCGATCTCTCCGCCAGCAGGAATGTCCATCACCACGAGCTGGCTTCGGCCACCAGTGAACACAACCTTTCTAAAATTCGTATTCTCCTCCGTTTCTTTGATGATGTTTTTGATGTATGGCATATGAATATAGTATACAAAACTTAAAGACAATTCCCTACCTGTTCATGAACGTTATCGTGAGTTGGAGTACCGTCGCAAAAGAAACCCAAGCAAGGTACGGAATATTCGCCAAAGCGACCCATTTTATATACGGATAGATGGCGACGAGCGCCCATATGAGCGTCCCTAGCACGAGCACGATATCGAGGCTTGCGAGGGGAAGATTCTTGAGGCCAAACTGGATAGGGGTGAACGCAAGGTTAAAGACAAGGTTCAACATAAACGGCAGAGCAACGATGAACGGAATCTTTTTTGTTGCGAACAAATAAAAGACATAACCGTACGCAGCAGCAATGATGAGATAGAGTACCGTCCACACCGGCCCAAAGATCCACGCAGGAGGCGACCATGTTGGCTTTAAAAGTTCCTGATATGATTCGTATGTTTTCATACCATAAAGTATACCAAATTTTAAAGACGAGGAGTCAATGCGGATGCAACAAGAGCGAGCTTCTTTTCTCTATCCAATCTTTTAATTTCAGCCTCGCGAGCTCGAGCCTCTGCAAATGTTGTAACCGTCTCTGAGTACACCAAGGTAACTGGGCGGCGAATCTTGGTATAGTGCGCGCCGCTCTTCAGGTTATTGTGCTTGTGCAGCCGTTTCTCCAGGTCATTCGTCGACCCCGTATACAGCGACCCGTCAGCACATTCGAGTATGTAGACAAAATGAGGCATTAAACAGTATTCTACCACGCCAAGCGCCTGTCTTTACAATGAATATGCAAAGGTGTACAGTAACCTTTGTGAAAGTAATTTTCCGCCACCGCGGATATTTTTATTTTAAAATTTCTAAATTATTACATTTCCCGTTGCCATGACATTTTCATACCCAACCATCCGTATCAACGATATCTTCCCTTTTTTAGAATGGAAGAAAAAAGTCACCAAAGAAACCCTTCGTAAAGATAGTATCGCAGGACTTATTGGAGCCTTCGCTGTGCTTCCTCAGGCTGTTGCTTTTGCTACGATTGCGGGGTTACCACCTCAATACGGTATTTATGCAGCTATCGTCCCCGCTATCATTGCAGCACTCTTTGGGTCGTCAAAACATCTCGTATCAGGACCAACCACCGCAATATCGCTCGTTGTTTTTGCATCCCTCGTCCCTCACGCAACTCCAGGGACAAACGAATTCATCAGCCTTGCAATTACTCTTTCATTTCTTGTGGGAGCAATTCAGCTTCTCATGGGCTGGATGCGCCTTGGTTCACTCCTCAACTTTATTTCACATACGGTCATCGTCGGATTTACTGCAGGTGCGGCAATCCTCATTGCCTCAAGCCAGCTCAAGAACTTCTTGGGAATCACCGTACCTCAAGGAAGTTCTTTTTACGAGACCATCGGAACAATTCTCTCTCATCTTAACGAAGCTAATCCATACATTGTCCTTGTGGCAATGGCGACCTTGCTTACGGGAATTCTTTTCCGTCGCTACTTCAAAAAAATACCGTACATGCTTCCCGCTATCTTGGTTGGAAGTTTCCTCGGTTTTGCATTAAACCACTTCTTAACCCCTGCAATTACAGGACTTCAGACAATAGGTGCAATCCCCGCATCGCTCCCCCCACTTTCATTCCCTAACCTTGACCTCAAGACGATATCCCTCCTTGCGTCATCTGCATTTGCAGTCACCCTTTTAGCACTTACCGAAGCCGCGGCTATCGCGCACGCTATTGCCCTACGCTCAGGAGATCGCATCAACACTAATCGTGAATTCATCGGACAGGGTCTCTCAAATGTGTTTGGTAGCTTCTTTTCTGCATACCCTGCAAGTGGTTCTTTTAACCGCAGTGGACTCAACTACGAAGCCGGGGCGCAGACACCTCTTGCATCCGTGTTTGCCGCACTTGCGCTTATTATTATCGTACTTTTTGTCTCACCCCTTGCTGCATATCTCCCTCTTGCCGTAATGGCAGCAATCCTCTTTCTTGTAGCCTGGGGCCTTATTGATTTTCATCACATCCACGGGATATGGCGCGCAAGTCACCGCGAGTTTGCCCTTCTTCTTGTCACTTTCCTCTCTACGCTCTTCATTGAGCTTGAATTCGCTATCTTCATCGGCACATTTTTTTCTATTGCGCTATACCTACACCGCTCATCAATGCCGGCAGTACTTACTTACCTTCCTGACCCTCTACACAATCAGCCACGCTTCTCGACGAACATCCAAGGGCCTCGCTGTCCACAATTTTCGGTGGTGCGCATTGAAGGTGCATTATTCTTTGGTTCTGTAAACGAAGTAGAGACAAAACTACATCATATTAAAGAAAAGCATCCAGGTGAAAAGAACCTTATGCTTGTCCTCGACAGTATGCCCGTTATCGACCTCGCTGGCATGGACATGCTTGTACGTGAAAAAGAATTGCGCAAGAAACAAGGCGGTGATCTTTTCCTTACAAACCTCAGTACAAAAACACTCGAGGCGCTTGAAAGTTCAGGGCATATTGATAAGATTGGCCGCGCAAATATCTTCACCTCAAAGAACGAAGCGCTCAAAACGATCATCCCTCTCCTCAATCAAGATATCTGCAGTACCTGCCCTGCACGCATCTTTAGAGAGTGCCCAAAGAAAAATCAGGCCGACCTGTAGTCTTCCTGTTCCTACTTTCTTCTCAGTACTTCAAAAATTTCTACCATTGCCATCGTGTCGAGGGCGCAGTATTTGAGGAGGTTTGCTTTTGTTTTTTCAATGTCGTCATCACTCATTCCGCCCTTAATCATCTTTTCCCATTCACTGAGCGCCATCGTGCCGTTTTGAATATCAAGAGTCTTGTACGAGAGCTCGGGCAGAAGCACCGGCAACACTTTTTTAATCGATGCGCTTCCTTGAAAATCGGGGTGTTGATAGTCCTCCTTGAAAACTTTCATCAAGTCAAAGACGCGGTTGTTGATGTCCTCGAGAAAATCGCGATGCTCTGGGTGCAGCTCTGCGAGCTCCAAATTGCGCGCCTTCTCAAAGGGCTCGTACCACACAATAACGCTGCCTACGGGCCCCATACAGCCTCGCAGGGCCTCCAGGAGCCCACTCGTCGCGCCAGGCAGTCCGTCGGCAAGGTACTCAAAATGCTCAAGCGTGCCGTCGGCATCAAGCTTGTGCACGGAAACCTGAAACACGATTTGCTGATTGGTCTTGTAGCCGTCGAGGAGCGGTATCGGCGTGCCATACGTCTCGTAGTCGAGAAAGTAGAGGGGGAAGGTCAACTGCCCGAGCGTCTCCGTAATAGCCTCATCATTGACGATAGGTCTCCCTGTTTTTTGCAGAGTAACCTTGTCGCGTTGAATATCAGTCAGGTCAAAGTCTTCGGGAATATCCGAAATTTCCAAAACACCCATGTCGAGGAGTTGGCGGAGTTTGTTCCCCTGCACAATATGATGCACCGAGTATTCAGGAACCTGCGGATTGAACTTATGGAAACAATCGCAGCGCTGACCGTGGCTTTTGTACAAACAGTCACATCCATTCCGTGAGATGTCGTCTTTTGCAAGCATTGCGAGTGCCCGCTCTATTTCTGCACACACCACCGCCTTCTCTTCTTTAATCTGTTCGGTAACATTTTCGATAATAAAAAGTTGATTGATGTCCACTTCACCCGCACGACGATATTCTTTGTTGATATAGATAATGTAACTATCCCCGATATTCGTTCCTGCATCCTCGGCAACGATCGTCTGGAACCCCACGTCCTTGATATGGTTGTGCTTGAGATCGGTCTTTATTTCCGAGCTCGCCTTTACCTCATAAATATCCCACTTGCGCGTCTCAGTATTGAAATTCAGAATATCTATTTTCGCAAAGAGCCCCTCATTAGTCTCAAATGTCGCTTGAAAGATCGTCTCGCTCCCATGCAAAAGCTCCTGCGTGCGCGCAAGCAACGTCTCTTTGTTTCCCGACACAAACACCCCGCCCGGAAAAAGCTTTTGCACATACTCCTCCACCTCGTAGCCGTCCTTGATGAGCTTTTGCAGAAACAGCGAAAACTCGCCGGGGGTGTATTCCTCCGGTCGCTTTTTCTTAAGCCACAAACATTTATCGCACAAGAGAAACTCTTTAAAATCGGTTTTGGTAAGGGTCATAGGTAAACAGATTTATACTACTTTTTCTTTTTCTTGCCGCTCGCAAGCATCGTAAGGATAAGTCCAACCATTTTGTCTTTGTGTGCAGGGTCACTCTCGGCAACCAAAAGCGTGATCGCGGTAAGCGCTGGCGGAGTAATACGCGAAGTATCAAGTGCTTTTGCTTTCGCAAGGAACCACACAAACGCATACGCGCCACTTCTTTTATTGCCGTCAATAAATGGGTGGTTTTTGACAACAAAGTAGAGGAGGTGCGCTGCTTTTTCTTCAACACTTGGATACATATCGTTACCGCTAAACGACTGCATCACATTACCAACAATACCCGCCACGCTACCGCGCTCACGCTCGGTCGCAAAGAGGTCTGTCGCTTCACCTTTTTCAACAAGTGCCTCTTTGAGCGTAGTGAGGGCGTCCGCAAAAGTCTCGGCAGTAATTTTAACCGATTTTTTAGTAGCACCCTTGGTGACCAGAGCGTCTTTGTCGTACGCATCCAGAGAAAGCCATGTATCAGCAAAGAGTGATATGAGCTCCAGGATCCCTTCGGTATCAACATTTGCCCCTTTAGGGAGCAATGCTTTCACGTCAGCAACCACCTGCAAAAATGCATCGTAATTTTGTGAGATGCGTGTCTTGTTAATCGTATAGCCGTCGACAATGTGCGCACGGAGGGTTTTGGTAGCCCACTGGCGAAATGCCGTAGCTTTTTTGCTATTCACGCGATATCCTACTGACAAAATCATATCGAGATTGTAGTGCTTAACCTCACGTTCAACCTCACGCTTCCCTTCTTTTTGAACTATCCGGAAATTCCGGATAGTTGGAGATTCCGATAATTCCTTTGTTTTATAAATATTTTTAATATGTTCGTTGATTGTGCGTACATCAACATCAAAAGCCGCAGCAATCTGTGCCTGTGTTGCCCAAACAGTTTCCTTACCAAAATCACCCCGAAGCTCAATAGCTCCCGACTTTGCTTGGTAGATTACTACTCCTTTTTTCTTTTCTGTTTTTTGCTTCTGCATTAGTACGTATCATACCACACCCTCTTGCGGAGGATATAAAAATAAAACCCGCTGATGAGGCGGGTTTAAGTGAAAGAACAAATTATATATATTTGGGGATCGAGGGTACACCATCGGGGTAGGCGGTGAGGTCGGAAATGATTAACATTTCCTCGCTCTGTAGCGCCAACTCAATGGGTGAAGGGAATCTTTCTACGACTCCCGGAGGCATCCAGCGGCCACACACATCGATGCCAATAGAGCAATCCCAACGCGTGCATCCCACCAAGGCCTGTTCGTCTTCTTTGTAGCGTACTGCATACTCGGGGATTTCAAATGACTCGCTGGGGATATTGAGCGTTACCGACTTACCGATCAGTATGGTTCCGCCGCACCACGCGCAACGGATGGCCATATCGGCAATGCAGGACAGGCAATAATCTGGATGTCCATCGTCATTCACCGGCATTTCCATGACACACGATTTATCGTGTACGGTGATCTCCCCCGCCCTTTTGGTTTTGTGTCCGCAGATTGCGCCTTTCAATGTTGGGCGAAACGGGTTCGTAATTCTGATCCACACCTTTTTTGCCAGAAATTTTTTATTCATCACGAACCTCCTTGTCGGACTTTTTGCGATTGACGACTTATCGAAAGCGACGACCGTTCCCATCCTTTTATGGTTGTATTCCGGGCAGGCCTGCCTGCGCAGGCAGGCGTAACGTTCTTTGTTACGGGTGCTGGGGCCGTCAGAATGACGGGCCCAAACAACGTTTGCTTAAACAAATGTTTTTTATCCACGGTGAACCTCCTTGGGTTGGGTTAGGTCTTTACTTCGCGACGCTTGAGCATACGAGTAAGCTCTTCCTGACTTCGTCGTACTTCTGCCGTTTGACTGAGTTTCTTGCAGTCTCCAAAAGGCCACAGTCTCATTTTGCTTTCACCCTCCCTTTGTGTGAACACCCTGAAATGATGTTGGAATTTTACGGCGCTGTTTTCCATGCGTGTAACGAACGACCGATCCACTTCTACGACATCGTGTTCTTCGCCTTCATTATCGAGCTTGGCGCGATAGATTTTGTCATCCGTCGCACCAGCTTCTGCCGCAAGGTCCATCATTGCATTTTCGTTGGTCTGCGCATCTCGCGGCTCTACGAACCATCTGGTCACACGGTCTTTTTTCATCGCGATCCTCCTTTGCTATATATAATTATCAAGAACATTAAATCAGTCCGTACATTACCACACAAGCACGAGAAGTCAATACCTCTCAGTGGAAATTGACATCTCTTTTCTCTAGAAAAGACCGATTTATTTCACGAGCTCACGACGAACCTCCATCCAGAGCTTCCCCAGATGATTTTCTCCATCTTTGTTTGGTCCCCAACCCCAGAAATCATCTCTCCATGAATCCTCAACGAGTTCTTTATCTCCTGATTCAACAAGCTTTTTCATTACATAGGGATGTTGAGAAACTTTTGTTTTGAGGATTTCTTTCATGATCTCGAGTTTTATGTCATCCCAATCTTTTCGGCGCTCGTCTTTGTGTTCATTCGCAAACCTCTGAGAATCGTGGGCCGAACGAGTGTTACGGAGTTGCTCTTTTAGAGTTTCGTCTTCAAATTTTTCTGAATGGTATGCATGCTCTGATGTAGGATAAAGTTTCCCTTTCCATTCCAACATAAATGAAGAATAATTGGAGAACACATAAAACTCATGCTCATAGAAAAAGATTTGTTTCTCGTTGTCGCCTCCGTGCATCGTTTCATTATACCAGATTAGATAAATCTGCGCTTATTGTACTCGAAGTGTCTGCTTATCAAGTATGGTACAAAAAATCCCACCGTTCTAAATTAGAACGGCGGGATTTTCTTATCGAGAAATTAGCTAAGCGCTGCTACTTCACGCATGATTTGATCAAGCTTGGTGTTGATAGCTTCGAGCTGCTTCAAGACGGCATCATTACTGGTACCACTCTCAGCGCGAGGCGCGTATGCAAGGCGAGGGCTGAAATCTTTTTTAGGAAATCTGTCGCCACCTCGGTCCTTATTGAAACTTCCTCCCGCTACATTGAAACAATCTTTGCAGTACACAGGCTTTGCTCCCGTAGGGCGAAATGGCACCTCACACGCCTTGTGACACTCAGAACAAGTTGCCTTGTAAAGTGTAAACGGTGCATCGCTTGATTTACGGTCTCCCCAGTTCTTCTTGCCAGAGCTTGGCACACCAGAGCGGCTACCGCCAAATGAAGGCTTTCCACCGCGTGCACCATAACTCCCACTACCCCCTCGTTTGTTGTATTCTATCATAAGTACGTGGACTATGCACTATATATGACGAAATAGCAAGGGTGACTACAAAAAACCGCCCTTAGGCAGCTTTTGCAAGGTCATATCGCTTCACCAAGTCTCGCTGGTCTTTGTTTGCCTCGCGCACTACGGACTCTAAAAGCTTTCTCTTTTCAGCCGATGAAGCATTATGAAAAAAAGCCGAAAAGTCAGTTGTTGGCTGTTTCGCTTTATTAAAACCCAGAAAAGTCTTTATTTTTCGAATCATATAAGTATGCCCCCTAATTCATCTTTAGTGTAACTTTTTTTAATATACTGGTCAATATTTTCTATATTGATCTCGAGTTGTTCAAGGTCTTTCTCAAAATCCTTGACGATCAAGTTTAATTCTATTTTTGAACCAAAGGTAGCTTTTGCTTCATTGACATTCTCTCTCGATTTAAAAAATGAATTAATAAATATTTCTTTCGAGACCCTCCTCTGTTCTAATGCTTCTCGTTTTTGAGTAAAATCCCACGCTTGTAGCGGTTCTTGATAGACAAAAAATATTTCTACTTTTCTTCCATGATCTAAAGACCTTTTAATATTCTCTGTCACACCACTATATGAAAAAGTGCCATCTACTATGACATTAATATTATTTTTGAGTGCATGCGTGTACAGGATATGAACCCCTTTTGTCGCGGCCCGTTGAAAAACATGGGCGTTGGTCCCCGTATATCCTGGACACATAGCTCGTATCTCGTCGGCATCCACTCTAATAGGTTTTTGTTTAAAACGAGGAACAAACCGCTTTGAAATTTCCGTCTTCCCTGCACCAGGAGAGCCTGCCATAAACAAAGTTGTAGGAAGGGTGTCGGCAGAATATTCTTTAGTGTTAGCAAATTTCTCAATAAGCTTTTTGTGATTTAATTTGATCCACAGAAACGCCTCTTCAGATAATTTTAATTCCTCATCATTCATAACTATCATTCTACCACACACCCCGACTACAACCCCATCTCCTCGAGTTCTACGGCGTCCGCTTCGTCCACCCCGAGATCGTCCATAATGTCCACCACGCGCTCCGCAGTGTCCTCGTCGAGTTCATTGTTCTCCATTACCTCCAGTACTTCTTCATCAATTTCAGTCATAGAGTTTATATTACAACATTAAACCACAAACCTTTTCCCCCAAAGGTCGGACCTTTGGTACCGTTAATAGCAAGGGGGTGTGTTATTTAATACAAAACCCTGCTCCACAAAATGCACTAATAATTTTCTTTATCTCACTATCGCTTAAAATTACCCGCTGGTTTTGGATAAACTGAATAAAATTATTTCCATGAAGAACGTGCACTCCAGAAACTTCAGTAGTGCCAACACGCACATAAGCCACCGACGAAGTAAAAACAATCAAGGGCTTAATCCATAAATCTTCAACTATTTTTGTTTTTATAAAATCATTTATTGAATAAGCCTGACCTTTTGCTTGTTTTAGGAAATTTTTCTCTGTAAACCTCCGCCAATTTCGCGTGAGATCTGAACCATCAAATCGAATAACTCCTTTGTGGCTTTTTACCTCAACCGTATATACCCCTGTTGGGCCAACAACTACAAAATCAATATTCCCCCATAACCTATTTATATCTTTAATATCTTGGAAAACATGGAACTGATGCGATAGTCTCCTTAGCAGATACCACGCCCTACCCTCCGCTCTGTGTCCATTATGGAAATTATCACGCACTGCCCCATAGAGTCCTAGTTTCGGCAAAAAAAATATAATTGCAATTATATCAACAATAATGAGCAAAATTGAAAACTTTAAAAGCCCTGAGCGATAAACAAAAGTATAAATAAGCTCAGCAACAAACAACAGAAGTCCGACAAGTGCGTAATGATTGATCCTCTGCTGGTTTTTCCTCTCGCTAGAGATTAAATACTCACTCTGTCCTCCGTAAAGATGCGCCATAAAATAATTTTCATTATAACTTCTTCCAGTTTTTGTTTACCAATTTATACGAACTTAACTCTAAACTTGAAAATGATTTAGTATTTTTTAACACTGAGGCAAATGATCTAATCGTATGGTCTTCAATCCTCTCTAATAACTCACCAAATTCAGGTCTAATAATATCATAACGAAACATATCCCAGTCACCCGGCATATCCTGGTGATCTCTGCCATGCTTTACCCTGTTGCCAAAATTCTCTGCCTTCCCAATATATAGTAATTTACTTTTAGTATTTGCTAAATAATATATTACATTAACCTGTCCAGCATGTTTTGATAATTCCTTATAAGAATACCAGTTAGTGCTTCTTGAAATTAAATATTTTTTATCTTTCGAGAACAACCAGCCAAATACATTTGCATCGGCGAGCCTTTCAAATAATGAATTCCATTCAGTTTTTATCTGTATAAATGGTTCAATATGAATTTCTACTGAGGACACCGGCCTCAGCGTCATCACTTCCTGATTACCGGCATCCATATGGCTTCGGAATTTTTTCAGGTCACTTTTACTGTTTTCGTGCAGTTCTTTTTGTGATTTAAGAATTACATAACTATTTATATACTCTCGACGCAATACATTTAAGAAATCTTTATCCATGTCCCATCTTAGCTGGTAGACGTTGGCACCACCTTTCCTGTTAACGTGGTACAGCTTTGCTTTGTATAATTTCTTTTGATGTTTGATTTTAAAATCTCTTGAACCACCAGGAAGGATGGGTGATCCATATAAAAAGTCATCTTCGTATTCCTTAGGAATAATAGTGCCCCACTCAAAGGTTGATCTGTCTATTTTTTTATAATATGGATGATTCATATTTTTATTCTATCACATCTTCTGATTGGAATGCTTCCCTTAAATACGCTTTTTCGAGGGATTTGAGGTCGGCGAGTTGGGTGGTTTGGAGGTCGCGGAGGGTGCGGACTTTTTCGGAGAGGGCGTCGAGTTCGGCGACGATTTTCTGTTGTTCAGCGAGGGGTGGGATTAAAATTGGTAGACTTTTTACAAACGCTAGGTTCGCCATCTTAAATTTACCACTACCAAGATTAGTAAACTTCAAATACAAATTCTGAGCAACAATGAATAAATATTCTGGTAATAAAACCAACTCATCTAGTGGATACAGTCCAGCAATATTCTGATTTGTTGTGCTCTCAAATGTAGTGAAGCCGGTTTTTCCAATAGTTGCACCAACAAGAGCAATTAGCGTTGTTCTTGGTTTTAATAGCTTGGCTGAAGAATTTTCGAAGCCTTTTTTAGAAATAAACAATTGCGCGCTTTCTACTTTTTTATCTCGACACGACTCAGAGCGAAGCCATGGGATATCATTACTATCCCAATACTCTGGAATTGTTTTTGACGGCGTCCCACCTGACTGGACAATGCAGACATTGCTAATAGTTTTCTCCTCCCACCCATTCTTCTTTCCTTCCTCAAATATTTCGTGGAGGGTTTGGGGGAGGATTTTTTCGGTATCAGTAAGAGCCTCCGCGCGCAAGCGCTTCGCCTCCCCAATCTTCCCCATCTTCTCATTCAACATCTTCACAATCTTCCTTTGCTCGTCAATAGGAGGTAGCGGGATTTCGATTTCTTTCAGATGCTCCAGCCGAATACCTGAAACAGTTGCACCACTTCCTTTTTCTGCGATC
>MHUY01000009.1:12609-16256 GCA_001825115.1 Candidatus Yonathbacteria bacterium RIFOXYC2_FULL_47_9
GGCCTTGAGGTCTTGGTTTATTGAAGTATCAATTTTTGTTCGCACAACACGACCAAGTCCCATTCTTGTTGGAATAATCAATGTTCCAGCAGGTACAAGATTTGCAGAGCTATTTTTAAGACCAGCCTCAGTTATAAAATCCTGAGTTTGTTCTAAAATTGATTCATTTTCTTTTATATCTTTTACACTCGCCCACGGAATATCACCGCCCCAATATGCCGGGTTATTTTTTGATGGTGTTCCACCACCCACAATTTTTTCTAGGACTTCACCTAGTTTTTTTGTTTGCCAAATCATATTATTTTTCTAGATACTCATGCCTAGCCTTATTGTATTCATGCGTTACAACATCATAAAATTTCTTAAAATCCTTATCCTGAATTGCTGAATTGAAATTACCATTCATAATATCTTGAAATCTCGCATTCGTATCACTGCCGTATGCCCAATGCAGAAAGTCCACGCAGGCGATATGGAGCTGGTCATCTGCCAGGTAAATATTCTCCTTAATAATTTTTTCAATGGGTGATAAAATTCTTGTCGGTAAACCAGAATGCGATTCAGCATAATCCCCTTCCCCAGATCTTAACCAAGCATCAATAGCAATCTCCTCTAAATGTAATATTACATACAGAGGAAGAAGTAGGTCTGTGAGTCTTTGCTTTAGTAAATCTTTAGATGCTTCTTTGTGTGTGCGATATTCAAAATAGGCAATATTTCCGATTACGCCGAGAACAGCAACAATGATTATTGATGTGATGTTAGACATAAAGTTTATTTTTTAACATCTAATTTTTTATGAACAATAAAATATGCCCTTTCATATAATTGATCATAGGTTAAGATTTCAGTATTCCTTGAGTCGCGTCTAAAAAGTTCAAATGTCTTCTTTTTTATTTCTGTTTCCTTTTCGTTAGAACCTGTAAACATTTTCGTATGACCAATAACTAGTATTACTTTGGGGTCAAACGTTTTCTGTGTTATTTTACCACCAGTAGAATCAAACTGCTCTGACAATTGTGACTTAATCTGCCAACTTGCCTTCTGTTCTAAAATTTGAGAGAGTGCATCAAAAAGTTCACCAGAAAGTTTCCATGCGTTGACCCGATTGGTGAAATTCTTATATAAAGGGGTGTCTGGTCTTTTAAGCTCTACAACAACTGTAAAGTTATCATCGCCTAAAAGAGAATCCGAGAAAACAGAACCATTATCTCCAACATCAGGATTACCCACATTGGCTTCTGATTGAATGATCCCTAAAAATTTATAATCCATCCCATATCCAAAAATCCAGTCATTCTTTTGAAAAAAGAACTGCCATGTTTTTTCTGGTTTTGTACTGTCAATATTGTTTTCTAAAGTGTATTGATCAAAATAATTTTGTTCATCAAGTAATTTTTTAAATGTTTCTAATTGATTCTTTCTAAAGGAGATATTGGAAATATCTTGTGAAAAGAGATTTCCTGATTGAATGAGCGCAAGAAGCGCGTCTTGCCCCTCCTTTGTTGTTGAAAAGGTTTTAATTTTCTTTAGAAAATCATCTTTATCTACAAAAGAGACATCGTCGGAAGTAACCAATTTTCTTTGATCTATGGATCCTAAATCAAGCTCAGATATAAACCTGTTCAACTCAAGCAACCTAACAAGATCGAATGTTGAAAAGGATACTTTTTCTGTTTCTTTGTAGCCATCTTTTGTACTAGTCCATTTTGCTATCTTGTACTTTCGAATTTCATCTTTTTCATTCTCATGGGTTAAGGTGAGACGAATTTTAGGAGACACCTGAAAGCCTTGACCAACCACCTGACCAAGAGTTTGAATATTAAATATTTTGACTTTGTCTAACGACGTAGAATAGAGGGTGTCCTCATGTGACTTCTCTATAATTTCTGATTCAGATGGTTTTTCTTCTATAAACTCAGTTCTCATATACTTTTCAAAATTTCTTTTATTCCCTCCTCCCCTTCCAAAATCCTCTCAACCAACTCTTTCGAGCTTAGCTCCTCCG
Source organism: Candidatus Yonathbacteria bacterium RIFOXYC2_FULL_47_9 (assembly GCA_001825115.1). Taxonomy (GTDB): domain Bacteria; phylum Patescibacteriota; class Minisyncoccia; order Phycocordibacterales; family UBA1550; genus UBA1550. The sequence goes on from MHUY01000009.1 coordinate 14,618, forward strand.
CCACTTCCCCACTCTTTGGATTTTTGAAATCAAGGTTAAAATTGCGGGCTTTTATTTCGTCGATGGATACACGCCATGCGTTCGCATTTTCTGTGCGATTGCTCCACCACTCTTTTACAGTAGCGAATTCTGCATCGGTGATGCCACGGTTTTTTGTATATTGCTTCATCCCTGCTGGTGGTGTCATTTGGTAATACCAGACTTCTTTTGTCGGCTCGCCTTTGGTGAAGAAAATGAGATTCGTATTTACCCCTGCATACGGCTGAAAAACTCCCGCGGGCAGACGCACAATCGTGTGCACATTACACTCCTCAAGAAGTTTTTCTTTTATGTTTGACGCTACCCCCTCGCCAAAGAGCACGCCGTCGGGAAGCACCACTCCTGCCCTGCCGTTTTCTCGCAAGAGGTGTGTGAAGAGAAAAAGAAAAAGAAGCGCCGTGTCTTTGCATTGATACTTTTTTGGGAAATTGATCTCATTGCCACCCGTGATGACCCCGCCAAACGGCGGATTGGCGACAATAACATCTACCCTGTCTTTGGGTCCATAGTCGGTGTACGGGCGCGCAAGCATATCTCCACGCGTCACGGTCGAAGGATCCTCTACGCCGTGCAAGATGAGGTTCGTAATCGCAAGCATGTGCGGAAGTGGCTTGAGCTCAACACCATGCACACAGTCATGGATTTTCTTTTCATCTGCTTGAGTCTTTACCAGTGTGCGCATGTGCTCGAGGGTGTTTACCAAAAATCCACCCGTACCGCATGCAGGATCAAGCACCTTTTCACCGATCTGCGGATTTATCATCTCCACCACAAACTTGGTAAGCGGGCGGGGTGTATAAAACTCGCCTGCATTCCCCGCCCCCTGCAAGTCCTTCAAAATCTTTTCATAGAGGTCACCAAAAGCGTGGCGGTCGTCTAATTTATTAAAATTGATCTCGTTTATTTTATTGAGCACCTTTCGGATCAAGGTGCCGTTCTTCATATAGTTGTAGGTATCAGAAAAAACATTCTTGATGAGATACCCGCGCGTATCGGTGGATGGAACCTCGAGCGTGCGGAGCTGGGGAAAAAGCTCTTTGTCGATAAAGCTCGCGAGCTCGTCACCCGTAATACCCTCAGCATCGGTTGCCCAGTTTCTATAGCGAAATTTCTCGGGAATTGGTGATGAATACTTGGGGTCGATGAGCTCGAGGTTGCGCTCTCGGTCGTCAAAAATCTTGAGGAAGAGCATCCACACGAGCTGGGAGATGCGCTGTGCGTCGCCATCGAGCCCCGCGTCTTGGCGCATGGTATCTTGGATATTCTTGATGACTGATGAAATGTTGGACATATATTATTCTTGATAGAGCCTGCTTTCAATACTTCGTATCATTTCAAGATACTGTTCCCTGCCACCGAAGATACCCTCTACTATTTCAATGGGGGTGCCGTAGTCGGTAAATGGCGAAACAATAAGGTCACCAATGTCATCGATGGCGGTGATGCCCTCATCGCTGTATTTGGTAAGCAGGAGATCGATAATTTCTCGCGCCTTACCTTCGTATTTTGCAAAATAATCGTCTTCTCGTATTTTCTTTACACGCTCACTGCGGGCGAGAGGCTTTTTGCCGTAGGCGATATGGAGCACGAGATCAAAGAC
>MHUY01000009.1:16267-21632 GCA_001825115.1 Candidatus Yonathbacteria bacterium RIFOXYC2_FULL_47_9
TTTACGATAATATCCTTGCGTTCGACTTCTTTCCAGCGAGTGAGGAAATCATCGAGTGACGCATATTCTGAAAGGATTGTTTTCTTTGAAAAGTCCACGAGGGATTCTGAAATGAGTTTTCCTGTTTTTGGGTCCATGTATTGCACGGTGCGGTGTATGGGAAAGAAATCAACGCCGTCTTTGATGCGAATTTTCTTTGGTTTCTCTGTTTGAGCAGTGCCGTCTATGAGCACTTCGGCGTGAGGGTCGACTTCCAAAATTTCTGCTTCTGAGATTGTCTCTTGTGCAATCTGATCAGTGACATCAATGGCAGTATTACCGTCGTGCTCGTAGACATTGACGGGGTCACCATCAAAGGCAGCGTCAGCAAAGAGACGCGTGACATTACGGAAGTCCATAATGGTAAAATAGTACTTACCATACTGCTCTTCGACGCGTGTACCGCGTCCGATGATCTGTTTGAACTCGGTCATGGAGTTCATTGGTGCGTCGAGCACAATGAGCTTTACGGTCTTTGTGTCGACACCCGTTGAGAGGAGTTTTGAGGTGGTGGCAATGACGGGATAGCGCGATTCTGGGTTGATGAAGTTTTCAATTTCAAGTTTGCCATAAAAATCATCCCCTGTTATTTTAACGACAAATTTTGAGTTTTCTTTTACCTTGTCGGCAAATTCTGCTACGAGACACGAGCGCATACGCTCTGCATGGGCGATATCCACGCAGAAAACAATCGTCTTTTGATAAGCATCGGTTTCTCGCATAAAGTCTGCAACGCATTTTGCTACCGCCCTATTGCGTCCATCGATAATGATGCGCCGGTCGAACATTGATTCGTTGTAGATTTCATCGGGCACAATCTCGCCCGCGGTGTCGCGGAACCCTTCTGGTGGACGCCATTCGTCATTGTTGAAGCGATAGCGCACGACTTTGTAAGGAGCAAGGAAGCCGTCCTCGATACCTTGCTTGAGCGAATATGTGTACACGGGCTCGCCAAAGTATTCCTGAGTGCTTGTGTCTTTTGTTTCTCGGGGTGTGGCAGTGAGACCGATTTGTGTGGCACTGCCGTAGTGACTCAAAATGTCACGCCATGCGCTGTTTTCGTTTGAGCTTCCGCGGTGACACTCGTCAACAATAATGAGGTCGAAAAAGTCTGGGGAGAACTGCTCAAAAAGTTTTTTCTTTTCTTCTTCGACGTCGTCGGCTTTTCCTTCGCCCGTGAGCCCTTGGTAAAGTGCGACATAAATTTCATATGCTTTATCTACATTACCGTTTCCTATTTTTGTCATTGCACCACCAAAGTAGCGGAAATCGCCCTGCATGGTTTGCTGTGCGAGTGCGGTGCGGTCTACAAGGAAAAGGATTCTCTTTTTGGTGCGAGACTTCCAGAGACGCCAAATGATTTGGAATGCAGTATATGTTTTACCCGTGCCAGTCGCCATCACAAGAAGGAGTCGGTCTTGCCCTTTTGCTACAGCTTCAACAACCTTGTTGATCGCAGTTTCTTGATAGTAACGCGGGTCTTTGCCTGCGGGGTCGTTGTAGTAGTCCTGCAGAACAATTTGCTTTTGCTCGTCGTTGTAATCTTTTGCGTGGGAATATCGGCGGAATAATTCTTCGGGCGAAGGAAATTCGTCGATACTTATTTCAATTTCTGTGCCAGTAAGGCGATCATGCTCGATAAACGCATCTCCGTTTGTGCTGTATACAAAAGGAACATCGAGTGCCTGTGCGTAATCGAGTGCTTGTTCGAGCCCTGCGCTTACACTGTGCGTATTGTCTTTTGCTTCTACAACAGCGATGGGCAGATGGTTTTTGTAATATAAAATAAAATCCGCGCGCTTTTTCTCACCGCGAGAGATTGATTTGCCGTGGATCTGGATGCGGCCTGCGGTGAACGTTTTTTGTTCGCGTATTTGAAGGTGTAAATCCCAACCCGCATTGATAATTGCGGGCAATACGAATTTTGAGCAAATGTCTTGCTCGGAAAGGGATTTTTTATCCATCGTGACTGGATTATACCACAAATAAGCTTATTTTACGAGGTATTTATGAGTGCATTCAATCCATTTGGAGGTTGAACCCCCAAATGGTGAATCTTACAGCTTCGTATACTTCGTGTGCTTGCCTTTGGCTTTTTCGACGGGGTATTTGGCTTTGTTTTTCTCGATCTTTTTAGTGAGGGCGTCGGCGATGTCGATACCGAGGTCGTGGCTCATCAGAAGGACCCAGGACAGCACGTCGGCGAGCTCCTCGCCTATCTCCCCCTTGCTCTCTTTTATATACACCTCAATTTCCTCTTTGCTCTTCCATTGAAAATGCTCCAGCACCTCGGCAGCCTCGAGCGAAAGTGATATGGCGCAGTCCTTGGGGTTGTGGAACTGCTGCCAGTCCCGTTCATCACGAAACTTGGTAATCTCCTCCGTTAATTTTTGAATATCAGTAGACATATCAATAACTCCCAGTATACCGCCAATCGTTTTAAATACAAAAAAGCCAGGAACAGGTTCCTGGCTTTTGACTTCATGGTTGATTAAAAAACTTCCAAAGGAAAGCCTGTAAATGCTTGGACAAGCTCACCATAGCGAGCTGATGTTTCTGCGCAAACTTTTTCGCTAAAGGTGAGGGGTGCTTTCTTTCCCCCGTTCCACATGCGTTCGGCTTCTTCCCGCACATGCTGCTTGTCGAGCCAAGATGGTTCCTTGCCGACAACGATCTCGTCTGCCCTCACAAAACGACAGGAGTCCGGGGTCAAACATTCATCTGCCAAGACAACTTCTCCTTCGCGGTTAAAACCCATCTCAAACTTACCATCGATGATCTCGATGCCTTTTGTGGCAGCAAAGGCTCTCCCCCGTTCGTATACTTTACGAGCGAGAAGATATGCCTCAGGATAGAACAAGACTATTTCTTCTGCCTTCAGAGGGTCGTCGGTATCAGACTTGTCTGTCGGCGTAAAGATCGACTCCTCAAAGGGCGACATGAGAGTGAGCCCAGTAGGCAGGTCAATCTCGTACGGGTTCTGCAGCCCCTTGCTGTAAAAATCCTTCCACAAGCTCCCCGCCATGCGACTCCGAAAGATGAATTCAATCGGGATCATTTCGAGCTTTTCAACAATGACAGCTCGGTGATGAAGATCTGGCGGATACGTGCCGGCCGGCAAATACTGATAGATTGCTTCCCCTGAAACAAAGAGGTGCGTGTTGATGTCCTTGAACTGTTGCTCCATCCAGAACACCGTAAGTGCCGTGAGCGCTTGTCCCTTAAGGGGTATGGTGCTCTCGTGCACAATATTGTGCGTGCTCACGCGGTCAGTTGCGACCACCAACAAAAGGTGTGGCTGAAACGGGATAGCAAATGTATCGCGGACTTTACCTTGATGGACACACTGAAGGCTCTGGACTGCAGGTTTGAACATGAACGAATTCATCGCATTTCCTTTCAAAAAATGAACAAATCAGGCCTTTTAAGGACACTGATGCTGGTTGCCATCCTAGCATTTATTGCTCAAATTACAACCTCCAACCCGACTATCGGAGAATATACTCCACGAGCTTTGGTACCCAGCTATCGCGCGTGATAATGAGAGTAATACCGATGACGATGAGGATCAAAAGAAAAATCTGAAATGCTTTGAGTGCGGGACTTGGGCGGTAATCCTCTTTTCTCCAGTTGCAGTTGAATGACATATGTATGCCAGTATACCGCAAAACTGATCCTTACAAAAACAGTAAATCTCTATCCAAATCGTCTGACTCGGTGCCCTTTGTTTTGTGCTTGAGGGCACCTTGGGTTGAGGCGAGATATACCACGCGCTTACCGAGCTTGTCCTCTAGGGTGTCGATACTCTTGTGTATAACATCAAACTTGCCAGCTTTAACGGTACCACCAAACAAGTCTGCCTGCGCAGTGTGTCCCGGCATGAGATCATGCAGGGTCACCCCCGTAGTACGATACAGGACACCGCCTGTGTGAATTTTCTCAAGCTCTGCATGCGCCAGCGCCATAAGTATCTCGGGAGAGCTTGAGGGGACAGAAAGTGGTATGGAGCACGTTATGATTTTGAAATTTTGTGTTTTGAGAAATATAGAAATTTTCTTGGGCATCAACTGATAGTGTCGCGCTTTTTTGCATGCGTCCTCGATGTTCCTTGAGAGTTGTGACCAGAGAAATGTTTTGTCATTCGTTGCGGGGTGAAAGGTGAGGGTCTTTTGTATCGAGGAATAAACGGTTTTGATCTCAGGGTCTACATCCATAACAGACTCACCGTTGAGCTCCTGCCAAATAGCCTCGTAGGGCTTTGAGAGGTTCTGCCTCACCCATCCAATGTCTTTGATGCTAAAATCCTTGGCTGTATTTACTCCCCTCTTTATGAGAAACTCCGAAGTCTTTGGTCCGATACCCCAAACTTTTTTTATAAGTGTCTTCGCAAGGAAATCTGGCGCGGTGGCGCGCTCGATGACTGTCAGACCATTTGGTTTAACCCAGTTTGATGCAACTTTGGCAAGAACCTTGGTGGGGGCAAGACCAACAGACACAGAGAGGCCTAGCTCTTCGTTCACCTCTTTTTTAATACGCTCCGCTATTTGCAAATAGGTCATCTTGAGCGGTCGATCGAGTCCGGTGAGGTCGGCGAAACATTCGTCGATGCTGTACTCCTCTACATCGTCGGCATACCTGCGCACGATATCAAACATCATACTTGAGTAGCGCGCGTACGACTTGTAGTCTCCTGGCAGAATGATGACACTCGGGAAATCTCTTTTGACTTTAAATATTGGCATCCCCCGGATGATGCCGAGAGCCTTTGCCTCGTACGACAACGCCGAAACAATCCCCCGCTCTTCGCCCGTAACCACGGGCAGACCCTTGAGTGTGGGGTCCTTTGCAACCTCCACCCCCACAAAAAACGCATCTCCATCGATGTGGAAAATGACTTTAGGTTTTATGGACTTCTGAAGTGAGGGTGTTTTCACCCCCTTATTATACCAAATCCTTTGCTGGGGAACTTTTGGTCCAAGACATGAATCTGCTGATTCAGGATCGAACCAAGATTAGTTCACGCCTTATGTCTCTATGCGAGACATTGCGACGCGAATTTAAGCTTTTTTATATAAGAACGCTTCGCTTGTAAAAAACTTAAATTCGGGCTTCAAAGGCCACTACTAGTTGTTTCTGTTTTAAGCTGGGGAACTTGGGATCGAACCAAGATTGACGGCTTCAAAGGCCGCTGTCCTACCATTAGACGATTCCCCAGCTTAAAACACAAACGATGCCTACCATTAGGCGATTCCCCAATATATTCAAAACAGCACTTTTGCAGAATACACCAAAATAGCGCCTAGAGCAACGCTATTCCCCTATGACC
>MHUY01000009.1:21648-27631 GCA_001825115.1 Candidatus Yonathbacteria bacterium RIFOXYC2_FULL_47_9
CGAGGGGGAGCGTTGGAATAGCGGCCGTACGAAGGTCTGCATAGACCCCCAGAAGCGCCACAAGCTCCTTGGACGCGAGTGTTTTGCCAGCTTCTTTGGCAAGCTTCTCGAGGAATACAAAATCCTCTTCGGATGAGTTCTCACGCACTTCGGCCTTCATAGCCGCAGCAAAGCGGAGAATAAGCACAAAGCGCACCTTGCGCACGACGAGGTCGAGGAATATCTTCATATCCCCTATCGTCTCGCTTGCCTCCGCGAGCACCTGTGCCCCTTTGGCAAAGTCACGCTCGGTGATGGCGAGAATGAAATCATTGACCATACGCGTGCTGGGTGCACCGAGAGTTACCGCCACTTCTTCAGGCGTTATCTTTTTGTCTGCTGACGCCGCAATAACTTTTTGGAGCGTGCCGAGGGTATCACGGAATGATCCGTCACCAAGGAGCGCAATGAGGTCTGACGACGAAGGCTCGAGCGTGTAGCCCTCTTTTTTTGCAACATTCTCTACAAGCTTTTGCAGGATTGCGTGTGAAGGTTTCTTGAAACGGAACGACTGACAGCGCGAAACGATTGTCTCGGGGAGCTTTTCCTCTTCGGTGGTTGCGAGGATAAAGATGACGTGCTTTGGTGGCTCCTCGAGGGTCTTTAAGAGTGCATTGAATGCCTCTTTGGTAAGCATATGCACCTCGTCAATAATGTAGACTTTAAACTTTGAATCAAAAGGTAGCGTATGCACTGCGTCGCGAAGGGCGCGGATGTCATCAACACCACGGTTGGATGCTGCGTCGATCTCGTAGGTGTCGTTGTCCGACGAACCAATCTCACGTGCAAAAATACGCGCAATAGAGGTCTTGCCGGTACCGCGCGAACCGGAAAAAAGGTACGCATGTGCAATGGAGTCGTTTTGGAGTGCCCCTTTGAGCGTCGCCACGACGGCGTCCTGCCCAATGACTTCATCAAACGACTGTGGGCGGTATTTACGATACAGCGTTACTTCTGACATGTTATGGATAGTATACCAGAAAGGTGTGGGGGCTCAAAAAACAAAACCCCAGCGATGTTTGCGGGGGTTAATTGGACACAGAGGAGAGGGTCTGGGGTACTACACAACTCAGTACTCGTTCTATTTCGGCAATCTCTTCGTTGAGCTCTCCGAGGACTATGCGTATCCGGTTTTTTTCGGCTTTGGGAAACTTGCGGTCTTTAAGCAAATACTCATGACGTACCTTCACTATGTTTTTGGCATAAAGTTCCAGACGGAGTTTCTCGAGAGGGTTCATTTCGTACTCCTTGTAATGCTGGTCTTACTAAAGTGTATCACTCACGGTGGCACTACGCAAAAATTCGCGCGCAATACGCTCCACCTCGTCAGCATTTTTTGCCTCCATGAGGTGCACACGAAGTTCTTTTGCGCCGTCAAACCCATTCACGTATGCCTTGTAATGCTTTTTCATAATGGCAAAATTTTTGATGTCGCCAAGAAGTTTCTCGTAAAGGTGCGTGTGCTCAACCATGATCTCAAACTTTTCTGCGAGCGAAGGCGGTGCCGTGCGTGCGCGGTCAAAGAGCCATGGTGTACCAAACACTCCCCGCCCAATCATCACACCGTCAGCACCCGAGGCGTCAGCTTTTGCCTGTGCATCAGCAAGGTCCTGCACATCACCGTTACCAATGATGAGCGTCCCTGTCCCCTTCGCAAGCTCTTTTGCGCGCTTCACGAGCTCCCATCGTGCGGGCACGAGTGAGAGTTCTTTGCGGGTGCGTGCATGCACGGTAATGACCGCAGGTTTCGTTTCAAGGATAGCACCGAGCCACCCTTCGAGATCCTCGGTATTGTAACCGACGCGTGTTTTGACCGAGACCGGCAGACCCGCAGCGCCCTCCATCACGGCACGAATGATCTCTTGTGCAAGCTTGGGGTCTTTTATATGTGCAGCGCCGGCACCCTGCTTTTCGATGCTTTTGTCGGGGCAACCCATGTTGATATCGATACCGTCAAAACCAAGCTCTTTGATGAGCGCGGCAGTCTGACGCATGTGCTCGGGGTGTGAACCAAATATCTGCGCCACAATAGGATGCTCGCGATCGCTAAACTCGAGGTCGCGAAGGAGTGCCTCACGGCCTGGTGAACATAGTCCATCTGCCGAAACAAACTCAGTCCAAAAAACATCAGGTCCGCCACCCTCCTCGCCGTGGCGACTGTACTTTGCAATCATCTGGCGAAATGCACAGTCGGTCACATCCGCCATTGGCGCCAAGACGAAAAAGGGCTTCTTGAGATCAGCCCAAAAGCCCATAATAGGCCCGTCGCTTTTTGTCTGTTCGCCTTCCTTCTTCATTATTGGCACTCTAGCATAGGTAGCTGACTACTTCAAAAAAGTGAACTCGTTTACAATCCTTTTCTGTGTATTTTCAAGAGAGGTATTTAAATCTTCTGTCGTACTAAACTGTTGGTAAAAATAAGGGGTTGCGTGAGGTCCGCCATAAACATGAAGGTGGAAATGTCGCACATCCTGAGCGCCCTCTCCGTTTACTTGATGTAAAATAATAGATGTATACCCAAATATCTTTTTTAAAGCCACTGCGGACTGCTGCGCAAGTGACATAACAGCAGCAAGTTTTTCTTCTGAAATATCGAAGATATCATTCGCGTGCTGTTTCGGGACAATCAACATGTGCCCCTCTGTTGCTGGCTCGCGGTCAAGAAATGCAACAGCATGAGAGTTTTCAGAGACAATGAAGGCAGGCTCCTCCTTTGCTGCAATCGCACAAAAAATATCTTTATTGGGGGTCATGAATATACAATAAGGCAAAACTGAATAAAAAAGAAGAGCAAACATAATGTTTGCTCTTCGAAGAAATCAAGGGCCTTTTATCTTTAGGCACCAACAGCCTGCTTCAAAGGGAACAAAGAATCAAATGCACTGGCACGCAACACGCACTGATGACACACACAACAAGGAGCATTTGAGGACGCAGAACATGAATGGGTGTGCTCGAAATCAATGTCGAGACTTATACCCAGATCCACCATATCTTTTTTCGAATACCCAATAAAAGGGGTCTCGAACTTGCATGGTGAATACGACCCGAGGGCAGGAAGTTTTTCGAGAGCACTTAAGTACTCCAAAATTTTTTCCTGCGACGTGCCAACAAGGTCATCTTGATGGATTGCCCAGTAAACATGCTTTATGCCACGAATTCTTGCAAACATGAGCGCCGTAAGATGCAACAACTCAACGCTCATGGGTACTGGAATTTTACCGCGAGAAACACAATTATTGATGGCCCCACCAACATTAAAAGACATGCTGGTATTTACTCCGTCAAACATTTGCTCAATAAATTTGAAATCAAGTACGACATGCGAGATATTGAGCTTTTCAGCAAGGAACGTTGCGTTGTTAATTTCCCTCTCGTTTGTATTGCCGGGGTATCGCAAGCTTAGCGCATGCACGCTTTTTCCTTCAGCGCATAATTTTGTTGCGCAAACAGCGGAATCAATTCCGCCAGACAACAAAACCAGAACCTGCTGTTTCAGAGCAGCATGAGAATTATTCATGATTACTTCCTCCTTGGATATAAAAGGTACAAAATCGCACCACTCTCATAATGCCATAAAAATCGAGAATTTCAAGGACACCCACTTCTCCCTTAAAAGTTTCCCCGAGGACCGCCCTCGGGGGAATTAATTTTCAAACCCGAAGAATATTTTGTTGCCGAAGCGCATGTCGATGTAGAGGAGTTTTTTCTTTGGCGTTACACCTTCGGGAAACTGTACGGGGAGGGCCGCATTGAGATTTTTCATCAGGGTTTCGGCGGTCGTGCTTTCTTTGAAGCGGACCTCGACACCGGCAAGCATAGGGTATGATGCACTCTTTTTCATGGTCACCACCACTTCCCCTTCAGGTTTCAACGCAACACGGAGCGGCTCACCTATTTTACTTGTCAGCGCATCCGTAACTGTATGCAAAAGAGTAAATTGCGTTGGTAACATATATGCACGAAGCATCCCCTCCTCGCTCGCACCCAAGAGCCCACTATATACCTCGAGATACACACCTTCAGAAAAAGTCGGTGCGCTATCAAACACAAAGCCGGTATTATCGATAAAGAAACAATTATTCAACTCACGCAATTCAGGGGAATACACTTCTCCGCACCAAAGCGCATACGGCTTGCGCTCGGACACTTTTATAGAGATGGTATGCGGGTCGATATTTTCTGTGTGTACATTAAGAAGACGTGGAAATGCTTCTTGGAGTCCCCTTTCTATCTCACGCTGTGGAAATATTTTACTGTTCTCGCGGGCGTAGGCGAAATAATAATTGCCCTTGAGTTTTTCGCGGACAAACTCTTCTATTGCACTCTGATCAACAGTCTGTGTACCAGAAATCTCGACACGTTCAATCTTCCATTTATCATTTTGTGAGACACCGCCACCCGCAATAAAAAACAAAAACAGAAGAACAAGCACGGCTACCCCACGCGTAAACCAGGCACTGCCGTGCTCGCGAAGCCCTGCAATGATAGAGGCGAATTTTGCCATGTCAAAAAAATGAGACACGTATTATCCAATGACGTCCTTGCCCATGTAGGGACGCAAGACTTCAGGAACGGTAATCGTACCGTCCTCGTTTTGGTAGTTTTCTAAAAGAGGTACAAGAATACGAGGAGTAGCAATAGCGGTGTTGTTGAGCGAATGTGCAAAATGCATCTTACCCTCTTTGTCACGATAGCGAATATTTAAACGACGAGTCTGGAAATCGTGGAAGTACGACGCCGAGTGTGTCTCGCGATACTTGCCCTCTGAAGGCACCCACGCCTCGATGTCGTATTTTTTTACCTGACCAAGACCGAGGTCGCCACCGCAGTTGAGTACAACATGATACGGAATCTTGAGCTTTTGCATCAGGCGCTCTGACATCTCAAGGAGGAACTCGTGATACTTCACACTCTCCTCGTGACTCGCCTCGCAGAGAATGACTTGCTCCCATTTGTAAAACTCGTGTACACGAATGAGACCTTTAACGTCCTTGCTGTGGCTGCCTGCTTCGCGACGGAAACTTGTCGAGAATGAAATGTATTTTTTAGGCAGCTCTTCGAGCGGAAGCACCTCGTCCATGTGGTAACCCATCGTCGCCACCTCGGCGGTGCCAGCGAGGAAGTCGCCATCTTGTGTCTTGTAGAGGTCTGGTTCACCCTGAGGCAAGAAACCAGTGCCGAGGAGTGATTCGCGGCGCACAAGCGACGGTACGATCATTGGAGTGAAGCCTTCGGCACAAAGCTCGTTCAGCACAAATTGTGAAAGTGCAAAGATGAGGCGCGCGCCGTCATTCTTTAATACATAACCACGAAAACCGGCAACCTTTGTTCCGCGCTCGAAGTCCGCCATATCATGCATCTCGAGAAGCTCCATCTGACCCTTGGGGGTAAAGGAGAACTGTGGAATATCGCCCCAGGTTTTTATCTCCTGGTTGTCCGCATCGTCTGAACCCTCGGGCACCGACATATCGGGAATGTTTGGCACGCTAAGCATCATGAGCTGCCACTTTTTCATCGTCTCACCGAGTTCTTCTTCTTTTTTCTGGAGTTCTTCTTTGACGAGCTTTGATGCAGTGATCATACGCTCGCGCTCGACCTGATCGCTCGCGCGTGCAACCGCTGAGGCAGTTTCGTTTTGTTTGCCACGCATTGCCTCTACTTCGGCAAGGAGCGCACGGCGGGTATCATCGAGACCAAGGAGTTCCTCGACATTGAAATCAATGTGTTTTTTTGCTGCGCCGGCGGCGACAAGGTCCTTGTTTTCGCGGATGAATTTAATGTCTAACATATAGGTATGAGTATATCAGACGTGATAGAATGAGTAAAATATGAAAAACGTGATAGTAGAAATACCATCGGAAGACTTTCCCGAGGCGCTCCGCGAAATCCCCCAGCCGCCCGAAACACTTTATGTGCGTGGTACCCTCCCCGACCCTAATCA
>MHUY01000010.1:0-4668 GCA_001825115.1 Candidatus Yonathbacteria bacterium RIFOXYC2_FULL_47_9
TCGAGGACGGGAATCGTGCCACCGAGGATGAAGTACTTACCGGCGTAGCTACTGCTACGACGCACACTTTCAAAGTCAGTATCTTTTTCAACAACGAGGAGGGTTGCGGTGTCGGTATCACTCGTACATACGTCACATATTGAGCCACCACCAAGGTGTGGGTAAAACCGAAAACACATCGTGCACTGCGCAATACTTTTTTTGAGCAATGCAATTTCACGAGCGAGCTCCTCAACGAAGCGCGGATCCTGAGCAAGAAGAAAATACACAAAGCGCTTTGCTTGGCGTGTCCCGATGCCGGGGAATTTCATAAAGTAGGTTGAGAGGTTGTCGATGGCGCTCATAGTTTAAAACAGGGGATTAGAAGTCATCTACATTGCCGGCGCTCCCACCGCGCGTTGCAACGCCATATTCGTGTTGCTTGTCGATAGAGAGGAACGTGGACTTTTCTTCATCAAAGTAGAGTTTGACGGTACCCACGGGACCGTTACGATGCTTTTCTACAATAATTTCTGCAATGTTTGTTTTCTCGGCGTTCTTATCCATTTTATCTTCACGATGAATGAACATAACGACGTCGGCGTCCTGTTCGATAGAACCCGAGTCACGGAGGTCAGAAAGTTTTGGCTTACCACCACGCGACTCGAGAGCACGAGAGAGCTGTGAGAGCGCAATCACCGGCACATCGAGCTCCTTGGCGAGACCCTTGAGGGAGCGCGAGATTTCGGTCACCTGGTTCACCATATTGTCGTATTGCTTTGAGGTGGTCATCAGCTGCAAGTAGTCGATAATAATGAGGCCAAGGCCATGCTCGCTCTTGAGTTTACGCGCAGCGCTACGCATTTTCATAATAGAGTTACCCGCCTGGTCATCAATAAATATAGGCGCGGCAGCAAGCCTCTCAAGCGACGCTCTAATCTGATCAAACTCTGAATCAAGACTGAGCTTTCCGGTACGGAGCTTCCATGCGTTGACGCGCGCCTCTGCTGAAAGCATACGGTCGACGAGCTGCTGCGTATTCATTTCAAGCGAGAAAATACCTACCGGAACTTTGTACTGTATCGCCGCCTGGCGCGCAATATCAAGAGCAAGTGTCGTCTTACCCATCGAAGGACGCGCCGCAAGAATAATGAGATCTGATTTTTGTAATCCAGAAAGCAGGTCGTCGATTACCGGGAACCCCGTTGGAACTCCGCGAAGCTGCCCGCCCGCCTTGTGCAAACTATCGAGACGCTCCCACGCCTCCTCAAGGGTGTCTTTGATATTAACGAATTTTTTAGTAACGCTTGCGTTGGTAATCGAATAGATTTTTTTCTCAGCCTCATCAAGGACGGTCTCGATCTCATCAGCCTCATTGTAGCCAAGCTCAGAAATATGCTCGGCTGCTTCAATAAGCGTACGGAGGATGTGTTTCTTTTGAACGATCTCAGCGTAATATTTTGCGTTTGAAGAAGAGGGGACCGCATCGACGAGTTCGGCGAGATAGCTCCCGCCGCCAACATTTTCAAACTTACCACGCTCTCTCAAGCGCGTGGACATAGAAAGGAGGTCGATAGGCTCGTGTCGTGTATGGAGCTCCATCATCGCATCAAAAATCATGCGATGCTTGTCGACATAAAAAGACTCGCGTGTTACCACATCGCCCACATCGTACATACCTTCAGGACGCAACATAAGGGAGCCCAGAAGCGCTTTCTCGGTGTCGATATTTTGCGGAGGAACGCGCAGCGCGCGAGATTTAAATTGTCGGTCAGGAACGTTCGATTTGCTGGTCATACGAGTCATTGTAGCATGGAGGCAAGGGGTCGGGAACTTGACGAGGGGATAGAATGGTGGAAAAGCGGGGGATAATAAAACTATGCCACAAATGGCCACCGCAAGGCACTCAAGTACTTGAATTCATTGACTTTTGGAGAGATTTGCATCAAAATTAACTTAGTTGTTTTTTGGTCTTTAAACTTTTAAGGAGGGTACCATCATGGGTGGAGATGCCTCGTAGAAGATGGGAGCAACGACCCAAAAACAAAAACCTCGCAGAACATTGCGAGGTTTTTTTATAAAAAAAGAAAGAAGTACTTGTTTGACATTATCCCTAAAAATGTATTACTATCACCGCAGATTTGAACAACTACATGGGGAGGTTTTATGAACGAGCCTATTATCCTTATCTGCACAGAGCGTACTTCCACAATGCTTCACCGAGAACGCGAAATTCTCAGGCGCGCAGAATCATTGGGTATTGTCCTCATTTCGAGGGCCCCTGATGATGTGCTACCCGATACTCCTCACCGTCGCGTGAATGTGGGGACTATTGGTCACATGAAAGGAGCGCTCGCTTTGGCCATGGCAGAGTCCCTTCGTTTTGTGTGTCGTCCACTACCTGAGATAGAAATCAAAGCTATCTCTTATGGTAAAGATACGCCTATTCACCAGTTCGCAAAGATACGCAAACAACACGCAGATGATTTTCAAAGAAAATTAAAACAGCTTCTACGACCAACAAGAAACTTTTGCTGCCGTCGAAGGTAACAGTAATACGCCGTACAGAAATTCTGTACGGCGTATTTTTTTACTTCTTTTTTTGAACCTCAGTACCTTTGTCCGTATCTAAAACATCCCAACCTTGTGCATTTATTTCATCACGAATCCTGTCGGACTCTGCCCAGTTTTTTGTTTGGCGAGCTTCTTCACGAGAACGAACAAGTTCTTTAATATTGTCAGGAATTATGACTTCCGCACGAAGTGCTAAGCCAAGCCCGAGAACCTGATCAAAATCAAGGAGCGTTGCTGTTTTATCAGCACTCGAGAGGGAAGCGTCCTTTGCAACCTCCCACGCAAGAGCGAGCGCACGAGGAGTGTCGAGATCATTGGTGACTAAATCAGCAAAACGCTTTTGATAATCAGCGTTCACCGTACCGATTTCTGCCCCAAGGTAATCTGCAAGCCGTACAAGGGCCGTCTGCGCACCTTCGAGCCCTTCCCAGGTGAAGTTTGCTTTTGCACGATAATGTGCGCCTAGGACCCAGTAACGAAAGGCGATTGGTGAGAACCCGCGCTCCACAACCGTGCGCAGCGTTGTGTAGTTTCCGAGAGATTTGGACATTTTTTGCCCGTCAATCATCAGAAACTCCGTGTGCACCCACATCTGCACAAATGGTTTACCGTTTGCCGCTTCTGACTGCGCTATCTCGTTCGTATGATGGGGGAAGATGAGGTCAACAGCGCCCGTATGGATATCAAGAGTCTCGCCAAGGGTCTCTCGTGACATCTCTGAACATTCAATATGCCAACCAGGACGCCCGCGGCCAAACGACGCGTCGTAGGCAACACCATGATCGTCAGGCGTTTCGAATTTCCACAGCGCAAAATCACGCGGGGATTTTTTATCAGCCGCACCTTCTACGCGCGACGCCGTCTCGGCATCGAGGTCGAGACGTGCCAATGCACCATAGTCTTTTGATTTGGCGACTTCAAAGTAAATGCCGTCGGACGCAGGGTACGCATATCCTTCGCGCAAAAGTTTTTCAATCATTACCGTCATACCGCCCACGTGCTCCGTCGCACGAGGTAGATAGTGTGGAGTAAGAATATTTAAAGACTTAAGGTCAGCAAGTAAAAAATTGGTGTACTCGCGCGTAAGGTCAAGAGCGGGGATTCCTTGTTCAGTAGACCTTGCGATTATTTTGTCATCAATATCAGTAATGTTCATTACTTGCTTGACGTTGTACCCTGCATACTCAACCGTACGACGCAATATGTCGTTGACAGTAAATGCACGGAAATTGCCAATATGTGCAAAATCATAGACCGTCGGCCCGCAATGATACATGCGCACTTCGCGGTCGTGTAAAGGCTCTAGTTTTTCAACAGTGCCCGAAAGAGTATTGAAAAACTTTAAATCCATTTCTTGTACTTGAAATAGCTGAACATCAGGAACGCACCAAAGATCATAATGCCGATCACAATCCAAAAATCATTAGGGGTGCCGACGATTGGTATATAGTTTGTATTCATCCCAAAAATACCAGCAATGAGCGAAAGCGGGAATATGACAAAAGACAACGTCGTAAGTGTTTTAATAGTCTCGTTCGTCTTTGTACTAAGGAGTGAATCGTTTGTGTCGCGAAGTTCGAGGAGAGTCTCTCGATGACCGTCGAGAATTGCCGAAATTTTGTAGTGCTCGCCAACAATAGTACGGAGATAGTACGAAAACTCTTGATCAAAGAACTTTGTTCCCGCGATTTCAAAAGACTCGAGAACTTCTTTGTGAGGACGAAGTGTTTGTTTGAAATTCAAAAGGTCGCGATTGAGATGCGAAATAGCATTCACCATATCACGCTCTTTACCACCAAAGATCTTTGCCTCGATGTCACCAAAATCACGATTAATGTGGTCGAGTTCGCGATCAAGCATTCTGTAGAGCTCCTTCATAATATAAAAGAGGATGAAGCCAGCATGGTCGCCGACATTTGAACGTTCCAAAATTGAATTAACCTCAAAAACCTTTGAAAATTCGTGTAGGGGGTCTATGAGGTCGTAATGCGTCGTAATGAGGAATTTTTTTCCTACAATAAAATCAATTTCTTGCTCTTTACCACCCTCATGTTTATGAGAAATGATAGGGAAGTGAAGAATGAGGTAAATAAAGTCGGGGAAGAGGTCAACTTT
>MHUY01000010.1:4712-9709 GCA_001825115.1 Candidatus Yonathbacteria bacterium RIFOXYC2_FULL_47_9
CCGCGCACTTCATCCTGCGTAGGGGACTGTACATCGATCCAAACGAGATCCTTGTAAGTGTATCGCGAAATCATATCGTATTATTATACACCATACATTACATTTTCTACAATTGACCGCAAGGGAAACTTTTGCGATACTGTCATCATGAAATTAACTCTTGGTAAGCCGCTCCTGCCCACCATTGCAACATTAAGTATTATTGGCGCATTTGCGATAGGAATCGGGGTTGGTGGGCATATTGAGAAAAAGGCCGAAACGGCGCGGGCACTTGAGAGCCAGCAGCAGCTACTCGGTGGGCAGGCGACGAGTTCAATAGACATGGAACCCTTTTGGAAGGTTGCAGGTATTCTCAACGAAAAATTTGTTGCCACAACGGCATCATCAAGTATCCCTACAAATGAAGAAAAAGTTTTTGGTGCCATCGAGGGATTGGCCGCATCTTATGGTGATCCTTATACGACTTTTTTCCCTCCACAAGAGTCAAAGAACTTTGAGGACGAAGTGCGGGGAGATTTTGGTGGTATTGGTGCCGAGATTGGCACCAAAGACGGCGTCATATCAATAATCGCACCCCTTAAGGGGACTCCGGCGGAACGCGCGGGAATCAAGGCGGGTGATGTGATCATCAAAATAGACAAGAAATTCACCGCAGGAATGACGGTCGAGGAGGCTATCACCTTCATTCGCGGACCAAAAGGAACCAAGGTGGTACTGACGGTAAAACAGAACGGCGACACTAAAGACATCGAGATCGTGCGCGATACTATTATCATCCCTACCATCGACACCAAGCTCCGCGATGATGGTGTGTTTGTTATTTCGCTCTACAATTTTTCAGCAAACTCCTCGACACTTTTCCGTGACGCATTGAGAGAGTTTATTTTATCAGGCACCGACAAGCTCGTACTCGACCTCCGCAACAATCCTGGTGGATACCTTGAGGCAGCAACTGACATGGCAAGCTTCTTCCTGCCTGTTGGTAAAACCATCGTTACCGAAGATAGCGGTGAAAAAGCTCCTCAAAAAACAGACCGCAGTAAAGGCTATGATGTATTTACCGACAAGCTCAAAATGGTTGTTTTGATAAACGAGGGTTCAGCCTCTGCTTCAGAGATACTTGCGGGCGCACTTCATGAGCACGGTATTGCAAAGCTCGTTGGGGAAAAAAGCTATGGCAAGGGTTCGGTGCAAGAGCTTATCGAGATTACGCCCGAGACTTCGATCAAAGTTACCATTGCGCGCTGGCTCACCCCCAAAGGCAACTGGATATCGGGCAACGGCCTCACCCCCGATTTCGTAGTGCCATTCACCCGAAAGGACGCCGAGAAAAAAATCGACCCCCAGATGGACAAAGCCGTAACAATCCTACTAGACCCTAATTTCACCAGATAGCATGAATCCCGTTAGAGGCCGCGGTCGCTCCTGAAGCAGGAATATGTTAAGGTAAAAGAAAAGATTATAAGAATTAATTTATGGTGAGGATGCGGGCGACCGCGACCTGCCTCTAGACGGGATGAAAATCATTTTCCTTAAAGATATACCCAAGGTTGGTAAAAAATATGAAGTAAGAGAAGTTGCCGACGGATACGGACGCCATATGGTACTCAAAGGTCTTGCCGAGCCTGCAACAAAGGAGGCTGTCGCGCGCCTCGAGAAAAAGATGCTTACTGATGCTTCACAGAAAAAGGTGCATGAGGAATTACTTTTGAAGACGCTTGAGAGTCTGGACGGTGCAACGATTACGCTCCGTGGCAAGGCAAACGAAAAAGGCCATCTCTTTGCAAGCATTCACAAAGAGGAGATTCTCGTTGAACTCAAGCGTACCACGCGCCTCGATATGCACCCTGACTATGTCGTTCTCGAACGCCCCATCAAAGAACTCGGCACATTCCAAATCCCCATCAATGTAGCCAAGCACCGCGCGGTGTTTACGGTGGTGGTGGAGGCACTCGCATAGTTCTATTTATTTTTTCGTAGACCGTGCGGGGTGTTTGTAGTCGGAGAAATCGATGGCGACGCGCTCATCGGTTTTTTTGTTGTTTGTTATTAGTTGGGGGACATTACCAACGGGTAGCGAGACGACTACTGTCGTGCCTTGTTTTTCAGTGCTTTGCATAGTGATTTTACCTCTATGGAGCTTTACCAACTCACTCACAATGGTGAGGCCGAGGCCACTACCACCATGTGCGCGCGAACGCGAGCGGTCAGCGCGATAAAACGGTTCAAAGACATGAAAGAGGTCCTCGCGCGAGATACCCATACCTGTGTCGTGAATACGGAGCTCTATATGGCCATAATAGTTGGGAGCAATAGCAACATCAACACGACCGCCCTGCTGCGGGGTGTAAATGATCGCATTCTTGATGAGGTTCATTGCGGCTTGTTCCAGGGCGACACTATTACCGGAAACAATAAGGAACTCTCCTCTGGTGACCGAGAGTATAATATTTTTTTGCTTGGCAAGGACGGAAAGTTTTGCGAGCGCAGCATCAACAACAACACCGAGGTCTACGTTACTAAACTCCACACGCTCGGGGTTGAGCAGGGTATTGAGTGAAAGGAGATTGTTGATAATGTCCGAGGTGCGGTCGAGCTCGTCAACATTGCCGAGGAGGGTGTCGCGTAATTTTGAATCAAGCCTCCTCTCAAGGAGCGCAACTTCGATATTGGTTTTGATTATAGAAAGTGGGGTACGCAATTCGTGTGCCACATTACCAATGAATTGCTTTTGAGAGGCGAGTGCATCGCGGGTGGGCTTGAGGGCGATATGGGCGATAATGTAACCAAAAAGGGTAGTGGTGCCGAGGAATATCAAGGCAGTAACAAGTAGGTCGTTGGTATCAATGAGGGAAAGCGTCCTTTCTATTGCATCGGCAAGCGTCCTTGTTGCACCTTCGTATTGGTAATTAAACACAACCGAGATGGCCACAAAGATTGTAGCCACAAGGAAAAACTCAAGGGCGATTACTTTCGTCTTGGTGCGGAAAAATAGGTCATACTGATACTTATACGCGAAGTCGGTAACCAACCCCACGCACCGTTTCCAGGATGCTCGGGCTATTTTTTGTATCGAGTTTTTTACGGAGGTTTTTAACATGAACATCAACAACATTACTAAACGAATCATAATTATAATCCCACAGGTGACTCAAGAGATCTTCTCTGTTCACCACTTCATTAGGGTGACGCATGAGGTACTCAAGGATAGAAAATTCTTTCAGGGTCAGAGAGAGGGGAGCCCCCTTGTTTGTTGCAGTACGCAGAGTAGCATTGAGTTCAACTCCTCCTATGGACACCTTTTGCTGCACCGTCTCAGGAGGACGCCGCAAGATGACCTGTACCCGCGCTGCAAGCTCCTCAAAGGAAAAGGGTTTCACCATATAGTCATCGGCCCCCGAAAGCAAAAGGTCTACTTTGTTTTCAACCTCATGACGAGCGGTAAGGATGAGTATGGGCACCGTCACGCCGCGCGCCCTCACAGTCTTACATATCTCATCACCACTCACAAACGGAAGCATGAGGTCGAGGATGACCAGATCATAATCTTTTGAATGTACCGAGATACGCGTGAGCGCACTCTTGCCATCATATAAAACATCCACTGCATACCCCTTGAGCCGGAGCCCGTGCGCGAGCGTATCAGCCAGCTTTTCCTCGTCATCAACAATAAGTATCTTCATGGCGTAACAACGGTATTTTCACCGTTATTGCTCTATTATACCAAATTTTGTATGAATTTAGTGGAGTCATTAGGCGATAAAAAAGACCGAGCAAATTGATTTGCTCGGTCTAATATTACCAACGTTGTTCACTCTTTTCTTTTGAAGATCTTGAAGTAGCCAGGGTGAGCGATGATAGCCCTCCCTCCTGGCGTTTCAACAGTGATTCTATCAGTTCTAGGTCCTGTTGCCACAAGGCTCCCATTTTCGTCACGCGCGAATGCCACAATAAAGTCATCCACAACACTCACCGTGAATGGCCCATCATCTTTAATGCTCGTGCGTGCACCATGTGTTGGCGGCACATAATCGTCGTTCCACACCACGAGGTCTCCTTGGTAAAACAAAGGGGTGGGGAGGACCTGCTGCGGACATTTCCATACTTGAGGATCTGGTATATCAACTCCTTTTAACCCGGGAATAGCATCATAGATGTATTCCAGCAACTTCTCTTTCGGAATATCAGCACGGTCTGTGTCGGCTGCGCCAATACCTATTTTTTTAAGAAAGTTTGATATTGAGCAGAAACTAAAAGCCCATTCAAAACAAGTGTGGCGATGCATTGTGGTATTCATGACAATCTCCTTAAAAAATGTGAATGTACTACTCTGACATTATTTTAGAATTTGGGTCATGAAGATAAGATGAAGATTTATGAACAAAAAAACCACTTCGCAATGAAGAGGTTTTTAGGACCGATGAGTTTTTATGAGTAATTATCGAGCTACCGAACAAGGTCGGTAAACACCACCAACCTTTGAGAGTAACTTAATTGGTCTGGATGCCAAGTGCCTTCACAAGTAATAATGTTTAAATGAGCACCATTGTCTTTTGCCATAAAAACATCAGTAGCATCAGCCGATGGATCGTAGTTGCGAGTCTCACGAACTACGAATGTAAAAGACTCTCCTTTGTCGTTCAAAACAGTTAGCGTGTCTCCTACACTTAACTCTTTCAGGTTGATGAACACCCCTGGTTTCATTAGTACTCCTCCGCGTATCTGAGCGACGTGCCCGGTGATAACCGAGGTGCCCTTCTCTCCAGGGCGCACACTGCCCGTGAACCATCCTATGTCAACAACATTGTTTGGTATCTCCATTGTTCCATCGGGAGTGAGGCCATTGTACTGAAAGCCCGCATCGACATTGATTTTTGGAATTTTAAGATGCACAGGAGACCCATTTTTAGTATTCACAACCGCCACACTGGTTGTTGTCGAAACAATCGCTGAAACTATTCCGCATGGCTGGCCCGTCATTGGACTAAAGCCAACAC
>MHUY01000010.1:9716-20990 GCA_001825115.1 Candidatus Yonathbacteria bacterium RIFOXYC2_FULL_47_9
GGTAAGGGTAGGGGGTGTAGTTGTTGATGTGGCAGTAGTAATAGACACCTCCAGAATAACCGTATTAATTTTTTCTCTTGAGATTGGTCCAAAAAAACCGACTGAAGGAGAGATTCCCACGGATGTCTGCCATACTCCAAGAGACTTTTTTGTAAGACGGCCAAACAGGCCCGTTGAAGTGGAGATATTTAAGAGACCCTTACCGATCAAAAATTTTTGCAGGGCAGATACATCATCCCCCTGAGCTCCGAGAGTCAGGTTGCGTGTAAAGGTAAAACTCGTCGTGGTTGCCGTTGAAGAAAAACTTTGTGCGTTCGCACTACCAGCCATGGAAGCACCTAGTAGAAACATAACCATAATAACTGATATTTTAGTTTGTGCTTTCATTATACATACTATTATGTCATGAATTTTTACATTACCACAACATGCCCAACAAAAAACCGCCTCATTACGAGGCGGTTTTTTCAAGTGAGTTATCCTGAGCTTGTCGAAGGATTACTTTACGTGAGCTACTTTACGGCGGGTAGTGGTGCCGTCAAAGTTTCCTTTACGCTTTTCAGTGAACGAAACGACGCCTTCCTTGAGTGCCCAGAGTGTGTGGTCTTTGCCGAGGCCTACGTTCTCACCAGGGAGAATCTTTGTACCACGCTGGCGCACAATAATAGAACCAGCTTTGGCAGTCTCTCCAGCATAAAGCTTCGTACCGAGGTACTTTGCTTTGGAGTCAGTTAAGTTTTTGGCGGATCCGCCTGCTTTTCGATGTGCCATGGTATAATATGCCTATAATTGCTTGATTAATTACGATAGTGATGAGTATAAAAGATTTAAAGGAAAAAATCAAGGGGGTAGGGGGATTTAGCCTGCCCCAGCTACGTACCCTGCCAGACGACCTATTTTTAGGGCTTATAATCATCCTCGTCGCCTTTGGGTCATTTGGCCTCGGACGGCTCTCAAAAATAGAGGGGACAAAGACACCTATCCGTATAGAAAATGGGCCTGTGGTCACCCCAGAGACTTTTATGGCACCTGAAGCAGGGGATAAGGTGTCAACCAACATCGATCAATCCGCAAGCGTGATAGGAGCGACAACCGAACAGCTCGTCGGATCGAAATCGGGTAAAAAATACCATTACCCGTGGTGCTCGGGCGCGAGTCGTATTGCCGAAGCCAACCGTGTTTATTTTACCTCCAAAGCTGATGCTGAAGCTCAGGGCTACACTCCTGCAAGCAACTGCAAAGGGCTTTAATTTTGATATGCTATACTAGCTTTTACTTATGACCACGACCGAATCCCTCCACACGCATACGACGCTCTCTGACGGCAAAATGACGCACCGAGAACTTTTTGACCTTGCAGAATCACTTGGTGTTTCGGTGCTCGCTTTTACCGACCACGATGCAGTACCATCACCTGCAACAATGAGTGAGCTCGAAGGTCTCCGCGGTCGCGACACAAAATGGGTCATCGGCACGGAGATTACGTGTGACCTGCCGCGCGAGCTTGCACCAGCTACTGCCGGCGTGCACCTCATTGGGCTTTTTCTTGACCCACAAAACGAAGCACTTCTCAAACACTGTGAGCGCGCACAAGCATCACGCATTACAAGAATGAAGAAAATAGTTGAAGGGCTTCAGGGTCTCGGATTCATCATTACCGCCGAGGATTGCCTCGCTGCATCGGGAGGTGAATCGGTGGGCAGACCACACATTGTTGAAGCACTCAAAAGGCGCACCGAAAACAATGCGATAATGGAAAAGATTAGACTCGAGATGCGAACAGCAGGAGAAAGTGATCCCATCATCAAGGAACGCTACGACCACATGATACAAAAAGGGGAGCGACAATATCCATATGTATTATTTTTGAGCCCTGACGCATTCCGCAGCACTTATTTTGAACACGATTACATGCCCGACCTCGATGAAGCAGTGGCTATTGTTCGCGGCGCAGGTGGGATAGCGATCCTCGCGCACTATCACACTATCCACAATAAACTTCCTCTTGAAATACTCGAGAAACTCCTTATTGAAAAACGGCTTGATGGTATCGAGGTAGTCTATGGCATCCGCGAGTACGGCAACGATGGCGAAGCAAGAATCAGAGAGGAACGAGCTGCACTCCGCAAAATGGCCCTAAAACACGATGCTATTATGGCTGGTGGATCAGACGCTCACACAAAAGAAGACCTCGCATTTTATGTTAACAATAGCTGGTTCTCAGATGAAACTGCCGGATTTACCGCAAACATTCTTGCTACCGGTAAAGTGTCCAAGGAATTCTCCTCGCTTGATATAGAAGAGGAGGTAGGTATGCTACAATAGAACTACTATGATCGTCGTTGACATTGAAGCAACCGGACTCGACCACCGCAACCATTCTCTCTTGAGTATTGGTGCCATTGATTTTGAAAATCCCGGGCGCCAGTTTTACGGCGAATGTCGCGCGTGGGAGGGCGCACACCTCGACCCCGAAGCCCTCGCGGTAAACGGTTTTACCGAAACTGAGTGCCTCAACCCCAGCAAAGACTCGCTCGAAGAACTCATGGTGCGATTTCATCATTGGATGACCCAGAGCAACGATCGCATCCTTGCGGGACACAACATTTCATTTGATCGCGATTTTTTGAACAGTTCACTGCAACGCGCAAAGATCAACTTTGCTTTTCCGTATCGCACTATCGACTTGCACACCCTCGCGTACACGACCTGTCGCACAAAAGGTATTCCTATCCCTGAAAGGAACGGTCATCCTGCACTCTCGAGTGACGCCGTTATGCGCCTCCTGGGTCTTCCCGAAGAGCCAAAACCTCATATCGCACTCATGGGTGCAAAGATCGCCGCTGAGGCATTTTCAAGACTTATGTACGGGAAAAATCTCCTCCCTGAATTCGCCGAATACCCGATGCAACTTCTCACACAAAAGTAAAAAAGAGGCATACGTGCCTCTTTTTTCATTCCTCTTCGTCGTCCATTCCTTTTTTCTTGGTCGGCTTGAGGACGATGACTTGTTTCTTTGAAGTTTGTTTTTGCACCGCCTCTGCTACATCTTTAGTGAGGGAAGGGAGGAGCTCTTCCAATTTTTTTGCTTCTGGCTCAAGAATCTTTTCCCACACGCCAGCATCCTTGAGTACCTCTTCAAGTTTTTCTAAATTATAGTTCACACGCTCCTGCACATTTTTGGTAATGTATCCGCGGTCACCAAATACGCGTGCGACCTTTTCGGATTCCATATAGGAGAGTATCGTAGCTCGTGCACTCTCGAGTGCATCTTTTACTTCGTCGCCCTGTTTCTTGAGTTCAAAAAAATCTTGAATCGCTTGCGCAACCTCGGCATCGTTGGCCGTCTTGGCTGCTTCTTCTTTATACTCATGTGCCCACATCGGACAGAGACGTTGATACGCACACCAGCCACAGAGCGGCCCCGGCATAGGTGGAAACTCATCCTTTTCAATATTGCCCTCGATCTCACGAATCGTTTTCAGCACGAGTGCACGCGTACGAGCCAGTGCCTCGCGCGTAGGATTCACCGACACTTTTTCGTTGTGTTTCAGAAAATAGAGACTTGTCGCAAAGCGCTCAGGCTCAACCGACGGCCAACGCGAGGTAAGCGCAAGGTGATATACACCGAGCTGGAGATTGTCGGCAAGCTCTGCTTCACTTGGCATTCTTTTACCTGTCTTGTAGTCGATAATTTCATACACATCCGACTCGGGGTCTTTATCGAGACGATCGATGATGCCTGCAAGGGTGTGCACTTTGCCGGTCAGCTCATCCAAGAGCTCTAGAGAAAAACGCCCTTCAAGCTCTACGACATTAAATGTCCACGGCTGATTTTTTTTATAAAAATTCGTAAGAAGTTTTATTCCTTCTTCGAAATACATTTTTTCCTCTGCTTCTTTTTTGTCGGGGTGCGCCCATTCTATTTTTTCTGACTTCTCATGAAAATGCTCGGTGTAGAAATTGAGCACCTCGTCGAGTGTAGGGTAAAGCGGGTTCCGCTCGAACATGTATTTCAATGCCGCATGCACCATAGTACCAAAAACCGCCGTGATATTTTTCGGCCCGCGGATCTTGTCGATCTCCTGATATTTATACTTAAGGGGGCACGTTTTATAGGTCTCGAGCGCCGAGTACGAAGTTCTCATATGGGGTATTGTAGCATACCGCCAAAGCGCTATACTTAAAGCAGCGGTTCTTTATTAACCATAAATAAGGGGAACTATCATGGGAACAGTCACCTTGCTTAAAAAGCCTGATTTCTCTTTGGATGCAGTTATTTACGAACCAACGGAAACAGCTGCGTGGGTTCAATTTGTACGCATTGGAGAATCGCGGGCAATGTGTATGCTCGGCGAAGAACTTGAGAGCTTCCTCGTTTTCACACTGATGCGATTCACGCGCCGTACGGATCTTTTTTCCATCGTGCTTGCGCTGAAATTTCTCGACGCGTCAACCGAATACACCGGCCGCAAAAAGGAATGTGCACTCGCTGAGGTAGGGGATGTCAGTCTCATTCTTGCAGGACTCTTTCCTGAGCGTTCTCGCAAGCTTGGTGTTCCTGCCTCATATTTTCCCGAAATGGGGCGTATGGCATTTAGTGATCTTGCTGATTTTTTTGGAAGGAGCAAACTTAAAAGCCTTGAGAAACTCTACCGCAAGGCAGGCAATGGATTTCCCTCCATGATGGATGTCCTCCTTGCCGCTCGCGAGAAAAAACTTGAGCAACATATTGCCGAAGAGCTCTTGCAAAAAGCCGACAGTCAATACTTGGCACGAATGATATTTCCCAGCCAAACCTCCTGACGATGTTACACCGCGATTCTCGCGGTGTTTTTTAAAGCCCTAAAATCGTGTTTTATGGTATCGTATCGAGTATGACACAGGATAAGGAGATACAGGCCTTCCAAGCTCAAATTTGGGCCTTTTACGAGCATTCTGGGAGACATAATTTGCCCTGGCGGAAGACCAAAAATGCCTACAAAATACTGGTTTCTGAGGTAATGCTGCAGCAAACTCAGGTATCGCGGGTGCTCGAAAAATACCCTGAGTTTTTGCGGGAATTTCCGACGATTCGAGCGCTTGCTGAGGCACCACTCACACATGTACTTACCGTGTGGCAAGGGATGGGGTACAACCGTCGCGCACTCGCACTCAAGCGCCTCGCCGGGGAGGTGACGGTCAAACACAATGGCAAAATTCCTCGCCGTCGTGATGAGCTCGAAGCACTCCCTGGTATTGGTGCGTACACTGCGGGCGCCATCCGTGCATTCGCATTTAATGAACCAGAAGTGTTTATTGAGACCAACATTCGTCGCATATTTCTGCATCATTTTTTTAAAGACAAGCAGGGGATACACGATAAGGAAATTATACCTCTCGTTGAATCAACACTTAATCACGAGCGTCCCCGCGAATGGTATTGGGCGCTCATGGACTACGGTGCACATCTACCAAAAACAGCTACTAACTCCAACATAAAGAGCAGGCACTATGTGAAGCAAAAACCATTTGAGGGATCACACCGACAAGTACGCGGCAAGGTGCTCAAATTTTTAACCACAAAAGGGAAGTGTACGACGGCAGCATGCGCCCGCTCACTTGAGCTCACTCCCGAAAAAACCAAGGAGGTACTGAACGAGCTCGTACACGAAGGCTTTGCTATACTAAACAGACAAACGTATGCCATTAGACATTAAAAAAGAAAAAGCGAAAAAAATTCTCACCACCCTCAAAAAACTTTTTCCGAAAGCGGGGATGATGCTTCACTACGACAACAATTGGGAACTTCTCGTGTCGGTCGTTCTCTCAGCGCAATGCACCGACAAAAAAGTGAACGAGGTCACGGAGAAGCTTTTTAAAAAGTATCGCACGCTTGATGACTATGTGCAGGCAGATCCACGCGAGTTTGAGCGCGACATCTACTCAACGGGATTTTACAAAAACAAAGCAAAAAATATCCTCGCAGCGGCAAAGATGCTCAAAGAAAAATTCGGCGGCAAGGTACCGCACACCATGGAGGAAATCCTCACAATTCCTGGTGTCGCACGCAAGACCGGGAATGTTGTCCTCGGTAATGCCTACGGTGTAGTAGAGGGGATAGCAGTCGATACGCACGTGCGTCGTATTGCGAACATCCTTGGACTAACCGCATCAGACAACCCGATCATCATTGAGCGCGACCTCATGGCACTCATTCCAAAAAAAGATTGGTTCAAGACGACGTACCTTTTTATCGAGTACGGTAGAAAATATTGCCCTGCAAAGAGACACGATCACGCACACTGCCCGCTCGCAGCCTTTCATGCTAAAATCTAGCAATCTATGATTGAACATAAGCTAACAGAGCAAGAAAAAAGACGAGGTTTCCTCGGCCTTTATTTTGGGCGTGTCATAACAACCATATCAACAGCACTTCTCGGTATCTTTCTTCCTATCTTTCTCTATGAACTCTTTGATCGTAACATCCATGCGGTTCTTGCTTATTACTTTATTGCAGGACTCGTCTACATGCTCCTTGTTGCGAAAGGCGCTCAATTTCTCAACAGATTCGGCTTTCGAAAGGCTCTCGTCGTAGGAACTATTGCAGCCGCTGCAGTTAATACTGGCTACTATTTTCTCACGAAAGAGAATGTGCTTTTTATTATGCCCCTTATTATTTTTCTCTTGGTCGTTTTTCGCATGCTCTTTTGGATCCCGTATCATGTTGATTTTGCGCTCTTCACAAAGAAGGGAAACAGGGGCAGGCAAGTTGGATTTCTCCTCGCGACATTGACGCTGCTTGGCGTTGCCGGACCAATGATAGCTGGCTATGTCATTACTAACTACGGCATCTCAATCCTTTTTACTATTTCTATTATCGTTTTTCTTTTGAGCATCGTTCCATTTTCATTTATTCCCCGAACCAACGAAAAATTTAGTTGGGATTATGCACGCTCTTGGCGTGAAGTATTTGAAAAAAGGAACAGGGCAGTGGTCCTTGGGAATATAGCCCTAGGGGCAGAGGAGACTATCGGCGTTATTGTTTGGCCAATTTTTATTTTTCTCCTTCTCGATGGTGACTATTTCAAAGTTGGGGCACTTTCAAGTTTTATAGCGGGAGCTACCGTCCTCATGCAACTTTCTTTAGGTCACTATCTTGACCGCATAGGCAACAAAAAACATGTTCTCAGAATAGGGAGCATTTTGTACGCACTAGGCTGGATTGTAAAAATATTTGTAGTAACAGCCTTCCAAGTTTTTATCGCAGGGATCTATCACAAATTTGCCAAGATTTTTACCGATACTTCATTCGATGCTATTTTTTACGAACTCGCCGCGGACCAAGGGCACTACATAGATGAATTTACCGTTTTGGGCGAGGTGGCTGTGCAAATAGGGAGGGTAGCCTCAATTGTTGTCGTAGGAGTCATGGCACTTTATATGAGCATCGAGTGGACGTTTGTGATTGGTGCACTTGCGGCGCTTTCATTAAATGCGCTCTACGGAAAAATGGAACAACGAGCATAGAGGAAAAGTGTTAACAAAACTTTTCTGCAGGCTATCCTAAAGGACTGCAAAGGGAAGTGCTCCAATAACACCAGGTGGAGCACCCCAGTGGCCTTTCTCTGTCTGAACTATGCACGTCGCACAATTAACCTTGTCAAACCGACGCACAAGTAATATACAAAAAGCTTGACAATTTGGTGGAAATTGTTATGATTCATTTGTCGGTATTAAGGAGTTATTAACAATTTAATATACCCATTGTCCTGAAAAAGGATCACCCCGAAAGGGTTGACGCGAACAATGGCTTGTCTCTATTACAATTTTTCCAAAATTTTTGGTATAATTGTTTTAAGAAATATTTTCTGCTTGCAGTTGAGGGGGCTACTCCTACTCTTAAAAATATTTGGGTACAAGCCCAGTTGATTCGCGTCACTGGGTTTTGTATTTTTATGGAACAACATATACAAGAGTTTCTCGAGTTCAAAACAGGGGGAAGATTGAAAAAATCATCGGCGCGAGATTACCGCAATTCTCTTAACAAGTTTAATGTCATTGTTGGTAAACCGTTGGAGGAGATAAAAAGAGAAGACATAGTGAAGTTTAGAAATATACTAAACATGAGCTATGCCCCCAAGGCCGTTGAGCATCATTTCAATGTCGTGCATTGTTTTATTAAATTCTGGAATCCAGAAGTTAAAACAATTTCTCACGAGAGGATAGAGGTACCTTTAGCAAGGTCAAATCCTCGACTAACCATTACCGAAGCAGAGCATAAACAAATGCTGTCAGTCCTCGAAGAAAATAATTATCATGATCTTCAAAAAAGATTATGCTTACAACTTTTGTGGGATTGTGGCTGTAGAGTAGGGGAGCTATGCAGTATCAACTTGGACGACATAGATTTTGACAATCGAAAAGTAAAAATCAAAACAGAAAAAACTAAAAAGGATCGAGTATTATTTTGGAGCGAAGACACTCACAAAACCTTGTGCAAAATTCTGCCTATAAGGTGGGAGATTAAAAGAAGCAATGCCCTGTTTATCGGAATGTATAATACTGGGGAATATTCGGATCGTTTAACTTCAAAAACAGTTCAGCGGTGGTTTAAGCAAATTAAACTTAGGGCTAGTATAAAACGCGAAATAGTCCCGCATAGCTACAGACACTCAAGAATTCAGAGATGGATAAATACTGGTATCTCGCTTATTGAGGTCTCGTACTTGTCAGGACACAATAACATAGCCTCACTAGAACACTATATGAGGCTTGGAACAGCTCAGGTTGAGGCTGTGGCGCGCAAGGCTATGTAATTTAGCCTGTTTGCAAATAAGTCAGTATTTACAAGACACAAAAGTGTTTTGGGTGTTTTTTGTGTTTATCAAAAAACATAGCCTCTTGTATGAGAAATTGCTATGTGATGCAGTGTAAAGTATAATATAAGTATAATGACAACAAAAGAACGCGAAGCCATCATAAAAATGGGAGTGATAACACAGAAAGCTCGAATTTCAAAACTCCCTGCTTACAATAAGACTACTCAGAGCGCATCATCAACAAAATCAAAAAAAGTTAAAAAATATACTTTTATTGATCTCTTTGCTGGAATAGGCGGTTTTCACTTTGCGTTTCATAATGTTGGAGCTAAATGTGTCCTTGCTTCTGAATGGAACGAGCACGCAAGAAAGACATACCAAACAAATTTTGAAAAAATTAGTCCTGACTTATTCACATCAGGAAACTTCATTGGAGATATTACAAAAATAGATAAAACGGCAATGCCAGATTTTGACATTTTGACTGGCGGGTTTCCTTGCCAGCCGTTTAGTCAAGCAGGGTTCAAGAAAGGATTTAGCGATACGCGCGGAACATTATTTTATGATATTGCTGAAATAATTGAGATTAAAAAACCAAAGGCATTTTTTTTAGAGAATGTTAGAGGTCTTCTTAATCATGACAATGGAAAGACATTTGAAACAATAAAAAAAGTTTTAACAGAAGAATTAGGATATTCACTGCATTTCAATATAGTTAAAGCATCTGATCATGGCTTACCACAAAATAGGCCACGCTTATTTATGATTGGTTTTAGAGACAAAGAGGTAAATTTTTCTTTTCCAGAAAAGCGAGCTCTTGCTTACACAATGTCTGATGTTTTTGGCGCTCCAGTAACCAGAGATATTGGTTTTACTCTTAGGGTTGGTGGCAAAGGCTCAAAGATTACAGATAGAAGAAATTGGGATAGTTATATGGTAGACGGGAAAGTGAAACGGATTACTCCAAAAGAGGGCAAAAAGATGCAAGGTTTTCCTGACGATTTCATTTTTCCTGTTTCAAATAGTGAAGCAATGAAGCAACTGGGGAACAGTGTAGCTATTTGTGCAATACAGGATTACGCAAAAAAGATAATTGAGGCACTGGATAAACATTATGAGTAGCCAAGAACAAACAACAGGGAATACTGGAGAATGGAGTGAGTTATACGCTCTAGCCTTTTTATTAGCAAATGGCGGTGCTTATGGTGCTGATAAAAACCAAAAGAGGAAAGAGGATTTATTTTACAAAGTCTTAAAAATAATTTTTGAAGAAAAAGTCGGTAAAGAAAAAATGACCTATGTGATAAACGGCGAGGTTATTGATATTTTTACCAACACAAACAAGGTTGCAACAATAAAGGTTCAAAAAATACAAAGTATCCTAAAAAAGATGCTCATAAGTTTGTCTGGTAAAAATGAGGGTCGTGCTTTCCCATTGGAAGCTGGATCAAAGATGATGCAGGTGTTACAAAAAGAAGTTATTAAGGCTTCAAGTTCTGACAAAAAAGATTTGGATCTTGTTGTTATTGATTTAAAAACGAATCAACCAAGTCCAGAGATTGGGTTTAGTATAAAATCACAACTTGGTAGCCCCTCAACCCTCATAAACGCTTCAAAAGCAACAAATTTTACCTTTGAAATTCTTGACAAGAATATGAAGGTGCCAAGGGCATTGCCGAAATTGCATAATAAAAATGTAAAAGATAACATTAACCTTTTATTAACCTCGGGGTATAACATTATTTTTAATAAAGTTGATAGTGGAATTTTTCAAAATAACCTTTCTTTAATCGACAGCAACCTGCCTGCGTACATTTCAAAAATACTTTTGTCATACTATTCAAGAGGAGCGAATAATTTAGCAGATTTAGTAGATCTCAATTTTCCTGCAACCGACAACAAAAGCAAACAACCAACGCATAAAATAAAAGAGTTTTTAAGTATTATGGCCTTAGGTATGATGCCTAATACTAATTGGAACGGCATACTCACAAGCTTGGGCGGTTTCTTGTTGGTGAAAAAGGACGGTGATGTGCTCTGTTATTATTTGTACAACCTAGAGGATTTTCAGGAATATTTGCTTAATAATACAAAACTTGATACCCCAAGTACCACACGATATGGTATTGGAAAAATTATTGAAGAAAACGGTCGCTATTTTATAAAACTGAATCTACAAGTTAGATTTATTAAATAACGCCAATACATTCAGACAAAGTCTGGAAAATAAATTATGAAAACATATTTTTACAAAGGAAAGCGAGACATACTATCTGACAAAAATGAGGACGGAAAAGACAACTCTGACTTAATCAAAAAAGAAATCTTAAAGATTTTTGATGTTAAAAATCTTTCTTTTTTGATTGGTGCTGGTTGTTCGTCTTTTGTAAAAAAGAACGAAGGAGGCGCCGAAAAAAAAGGTGTGCAAATAGGCATCCCTGTGATGAGTGTTCTGGCTACAGACTTTTACACA
>MHUY01000010.1:21022-31599 GCA_001825115.1 Candidatus Yonathbacteria bacterium RIFOXYC2_FULL_47_9
AACAACAAAAAGGGGGTGGGCTAACCGAGGTAACCGCTTTTATTAAAAAAGTAACTGATTTTCTACTGGTTAGGTGTAAGAACGAAGAAAAGAATAAAGCTTACCCAGATGTTTTGGAATTATATAAGTCATTTTATAGAAAACTTATCTATCGAGATAATAATCTTTCTAAAACAAATATTTTTACTACTAACTACGACCTTTATTCTGAAAGCGCACTTGATGCACTAGGTGTTCTTTATTGCAACGGCTTTTCAGGTTTTGTCGATAGACACTTTAATCCAGCGGTGTTTAATTACGCCTTTGCAGAACAAATGGAGTTGAGCAATAACAAATGGAATGTCATTGATAACTTTATATATTTGTATAAGCTACACGGATCAATAAATTGGACTGAATCTGGTGAACAAAGTCATTTGTTTAATGTTCGGGAAGTGCAAAACTTGAATGAGGGGACAGGTGAAAGAATGATCTATCCAACGCCGATGAAACACATGGCAACCTTATCGTCACCTTACTCCGATTTGTTTAGAGAGTTTCAAAAAAAGATAATGCAGGAGAAGACCGTTTTGGTTGTTGTTGGGTATAGTTTTAGCGATGACCATATCAATCATCTTATATACCAAGCACTTACCATCCCTACCTTTAGGCTCGTGGTACTTCAAGATGAAAATAATCAGAAAATAAAACAACTAAAAGACCTCGATGATCCTCGAATTTGGATTATCGGCGGAGAATCGGCGGACGGTTCAAAGGTT
Organism: Candidatus Yonathbacteria bacterium RIFOXYC2_FULL_47_9; assembly: GCA_001825115.1. Taxonomy (GTDB): domain Bacteria; phylum Patescibacteriota; class Minisyncoccia; order Phycocordibacterales; family UBA1550; genus UBA1550. The sequence continues at coordinate 21,781 of MHUY01000010.1, forward strand.
TATTATTTTGACTATGTAGTGAACAATATACTACCCGACATTGATGAAGAAAAAATAGAAGAGAGTATAGAAAAGGTTTTTAAATCTTTTTTCAAAAAGAAATCTGAATGATAGATATATGATTTTAGATGATAAAAAAAGAGTCATTGGAAAAATTGTCTCGATTAACTCGGATAGATTTACTGTTGAATTATTGAGCGGAATCAAAAACTTTAATGTAAGTGGTTATGATGACATACACTATTTCGCCCAAATAAATAGTTATGTCATAGTACCCTACCAAGATCGTTATATAGTCTCGGAAGTCGTTGGAGTTAGAGAAAAAGATACACCAGATTTTACAAACGCAAAGGAGCAGGAATTAAATAAACTCTACTCGGTAAAATATCTCGATGTTTTACCGATTGGCACGATAAAAGATAAGAAATTTGATTTTGGTGTTTCTGTATACCCAACTCTATACAGCGATGTTCTCTATATCAAAGATACGGAGCTTGATGTGTTGTTTGAAGTGCATGATGCAGAAGTATTTAAATGTACTGACTGTGAAAAAGAAGGGGATGAATGTAAGGAACATAAAGATACCCGCAAAGGAAAAACGCGAACGAAATCTTTTGATGTGGGAGAATCTGCAATATTTCCTGATTACAAAATCAAAATTGATGTGGATAGATTTTTTGGTAGTCACGCAGCAGTCTTAGGTAATACTGGTAGTGGAAAGTCCTGTACGATATCTTCGATGTTGCAAACAATTTTTAGCAAGGAAACCGAATTTTTTGCAATCGGTTCAACTTTTGTGATATTCGATGTGAATGGTGAATACAAACAGGCTTTTAATAGCCTTGATAAGGGTAAAATTAATGTTAGCAACTTCAGCATTGAAAAGGACGATCAACACACGAAATTTCAACTCCCTCATTACTTTTTAAATATTGATGAATGGGAATTATTACTACAAGCAAGTGAGAAAACACAACGACCGATATTAAGAACTGCATTAGCATTAGCCACTTTGTTCAGTAAGAAAGACAATGAAGAGATCAAAAAAATAAAAAATCATATACTTGCGACATGTATTACTTCCATACTTAGAGACGAAACTGGTAGCCCATCAAAAAAAGATCGTATTTTGTCTATATTACGGAAATTTAATACGGAGGATATTAAGCTAGACAAGAGTTTTAAATATACGGATAAGTCGGGTGTTGAGCAGGAAAATCTATCCTATGACAGGACAACACTTCCATGCACCATAGAAAATTCTTTATTTGTTCATTTCGGAGGAATAATAGGGACTGGCGCTCTGCATTGCTATTTAGAGCATACCGATACTGAGGGTAATCAGGCCTTTTTCGATAAAAATTTTCAAATGCCCAATTACGACAAGGATACTCCTTTTGAATTTGACGAACTTGAAAATGCTTTAGATCTTGCAATTCTTTATGAAGAAGCATACGGGAATAAGCACATCAGAGACTATTGTTCGTCTTTAATTACTCGACTTAAAAATATAAGAGACAGACAGGACTTTAAATTTATAAAGGAAAAATATGAAGGAAATAAAGATCAATATCTATCTGAAATATTAGGCCTGGAAAGCAAGAAAAAAGTTTCGCAAATAACAATACTAAATCTAGATTTAATTGATGACGAGTTAGTTGAATTGGTTTCTTCGGTCATAGCAAGACTAATTTTTGACAAGCTCAAAAATATAAAGAAACGAAATTCTTTCCCTGTTAATTTAATTCTTGAAGAGGCACACAGATATATTTCACACGAACCTAAAAGAAATTTCATTAGAGCAAACGAGGTTTTTGAAAGAGTTTCAAAAGAAGGTAGAAAATACGGATTATTTTTACTTGTTTCTTCACAACGACCAAGCGAACTCTCTCGTACGGTTTTATCACAATGCAATAACTTTATTGTACATCGCATACAAAATCCAGACGATCTTTCTCATATACGACAAATTACTCCTCATATATCAGAGGCGACTCTTAAAAAACTGCCATCGATTCCAACACAACACGCCTTAATTTTTGGAAGTGCGGTTAACATACCTACTCTCTACAAAGTAAAGAAGGCCTGGCCATTACCCCTAAGCGACAATAACCGTGTCAGTGATAACTGGTTTGTTGATAAGGATCAAGAATTTGATATTTAAAATTGATTTCGGGGAGTTTCGTTTGCACGCGCATGGAAGGATTGGGGCAGGTATAATATGATTCACATACGCCATTCATGAGCTTGGCACAGCTCGTTTTTATAACTCTCAAAAACTTATTTTCGCGCCTTAAGGCGCGAAAATAAGTTTTTGAAAGCTTGTACTTTGTCCTTGAAAGTTAGGTCGTACGCCTCGAAGAAGACCTGCTGGCTCTTTTCGATACCCTCGGCAAGATAGTCTGTATTGTATGCAGAAAATACCTCAGAATTGCCCCAATATCGCTTCTCGCTGATCGGCTCTTTAGTCTCGTCCACTGTTTCGCCTGTCATCTCTTGGAACTCATAGCGCGCGAAGCGTGGCCGTCCGAATAGGGTAGCGAGCTTCACACACTTGTAGAATCTGTTTACATTTCCACGGGCTGAAACCTGAATTGCCGTTGGGCGTTGAGAAATGATATTAAGGGTGCGGTGGTAGTGGCGTGTGTGAAGAATCAAACGACGCTTTGCTTTAGAAAAGCGTGTGCCCTCGTATGAATCGAACATGTCTTGTCCCTCATCAAAGAATATGTGGCAGTCGTTCAATCCCGAAAGCCACTCAACAAGCTCGCCCGTGCTATCAAAGGAGTGTGTCTGTCCGCATTGGCATGGCTTTGCGGTGTCTGCATCAAAGTAGTGTAGATTTTTTGCGCAAGGGATGCGGTAGAATCTTTTGCGAAAAAGAATCGTGTTCATGATAATCATAAAGAGTGACTCGCGGTCATCAAAATCATTTACAAGTATGTGCCAGTTTGCATACACGACTTTGCCTTGCTTCAAGAGGTCGAGAATATCTGATGTCGCGGCGTAAGTCTTGCCATTTCCGATAAGCCCATAATACATATTGATCGAGCCCTCCGATGCAGAAAAGATGTCTAACAAATCGCTCGCAAGCACTTTTTTTCCGATGCCTCCTACCTCCTCTAGCTGTATAAAAAGATTTTGTTGTTCCATATTATTGTATTTTTCTAATAATGACCTTAAGCCCCTTTTTTCTGCACGCCCGCGCACGAGTGCGTGCTTCCTCGAGCTCTTTGATTGGGTCTCCTATGATGCGACGCTCTTCTAAATCTTCGACGATGTACATATTAGTTAAGATGAGCGGGGATATGATGCCCAAGGATAAACTTGAGCCCAAGCATGATGAGCTCAAAAGGGATAATGACCCACAAGAACAGATCCCATGCGGTCTGCGCATAAGGGAAAGTAGCCATAAATGCGTTCCATGTCGTTACCATAGAAAGCAGTGTATCTGAAAGCGTTTGCCCTACTGTCGGAAGTGATGCAATCGTGACATTAGGCACAACCGACAAAATACCGTTCACTATGCCCGTAAAAATTGTGATGAGAAAATCAGTGATCATGGTTTCTTGTTTTTATACAGCCACTCTTTATATCGATAGCGTTCTGCTTCCGCACTACTAAATGACTTTGCCCGCATATCCTGCGTGTCTGTGTTCATGTGTCCAAGATCAGGGACAATATGCGAGCCCATAATACGCGCGATGACATAGAACACAACCGCAAGATACAAAACGATGTTCCAATAGTGAGAGGTTATCTCATAAAAAGTCTGCGTACTTGGCGCGCTTGCATTATTAAATATCGTACTCGTCGCGTTTAAAACAGGGTCGAGAATATGCGAAAGATCAATGCGAATATGAGCCCCGCCACCAGGAAGAACGCTTGGTAGCGTCGCATCAACGACAACCAAAGAACTTTCTGTACTCGTAGAAATAATAGTCACAAAATCCGTGACATAGCCAAGAGGGAAGCGGTACTTGAGGTTGTCCGCCGAAAGCGTACTTGAGAGCGTTTCCTGTGATGCTACAGATGGGTAAAAGGTCACGCCAAAAGCATTTCTGATGTGGCAGGGGAGGTCTAGCGCATCACATGTTTCAGGTGTCCACCCTTGCGGGGTAAAGGGTGCATTTTGCCCTACTTGCCCCAAGTCGAACTCGTGCCATGGCGACCACGGGAGCGAATCCGCATCACTAAATGCGGTCAACTTCACGCGGGCGCGATATTGTCCCGTGTAGGGGAGTGTGCGGTCAAATGAGAATGTTTGATCGGGGTTTGCGGGACAACTATGGAAAGAAAATGGCGTGATGACGAGTGATTGCGCCTGCGTGATACTCTGCACATCTACCGTAATTTCTTTGTAACAAATTGTTTCTGTATGATATGAGCCGATGAATGTGATCGGGTTTTGAATATATGTTTGAGGGTAGGGAGCGGTAAGCGTTAAGGAATCGGGCGCACTCGAGCTTTGATATGTTTGGAAGTAATACTCTTGTCCCGAACCCATATCATTGCCGAATGACTGCCCTCCAGTGCCAAGAGTGCCATAGTATTGATACTGATATGCGGTCATAAGGTTGTGACCTGCGGTACCAAATGTATGCTTAATGACCCAGATGTACGAATGCCCCGAAATAACATTTACGCCGTAAGGTATCGTGAATGTGGTCGCTGTCGTCGTAGAAAATCCCGAATAACTGCCGTATTGTGTATCGGTCGGAATAGTAGAGAAATTGATTGCGGTAGAGGTGGCTATCGGCGTACCCCATGATGTCGGAAGTCCATTTGCGAATGTCGGATTTTCATAGAGAATCGCGGTCGCATAGCCGTCGACAGGAGTCGAGCCGTACGGTTGTGCAATCCATGTCTTGATTTGCGAGAGCCGATAGGTAGAAGTAGCAACAAAACCCTGCGCCATAAAAATATCCTTGGTGAGGTCGGTCGCGGTGTAATGATCATTTGCTCCACGCTCATAATTGATTGTGTATCCACCATTGATCGCGGTTGTAAAACTCTGCGCCAAAGTATCCGCAAAGGAAATCTGCGGAACGATGAAAAACGCGATGATAATGAGAAAAATCTTTTTCATTTTATATTCTATGTTTCAACTTTCTTTTCAGTGAAATCTGGTTTTTAATTTTATTTTGAAATCCATAGGTATCAATTTCTTTTTGAGACATTGGATTTATTAACCTCGACAATTTCTTGGCAAATGAAAATTTTTTCATATAGTGTGTCGCTTGTATCTTGGAACAAACCCGCGCAATGCTTGCGACTTTTTCTTGCGTTCACGCTTTGCGGGTTGTAATTTTGTTTTGTTGGGCATATACTTGAAGTGTGAATCCGATCCGAAACGCCTCCCATATTGGGGGGCTTTTTGTTTGTTTAGCGACCGAAGCCGGTAAACTTGTGGGCAAGTTTCCACATGAGGGCGATGAAGCCAATGACCAAAAGGTATGGCCAAGAGACTTGGATCAACCAAAGCCCGAATGATACGGCGGTACCAATCAGAGACACAAACACGCTGTAAATCGTGTTTGCATTAAGACCTGTTGCCGCGAAAACTGCGGTACTTGATGCGTCTAATGCTGGCATAATGAATTACCAAACCTTGAGAAAATGGCGACGGTTGCCCTTTTTCGCCCAAGGCGAAAATGCGCGCGAGATGCTATGTGCTCTGCGGTTGTGGTTTTTAAACCAACGAGCTCTGCCTGATATTTTCATAAAGGTATATATTATTTGCGCGCCACACCGAGCGTGGCTAATCTCCGCCCTTTTGACCTTTCCCAAGCGCTTGCGCGCTCGTGATAGGCCATACACTATGCTCTAATTACGGGCAACCCTGTGCGCTAGCAAAGGGAAGAGCACAGTGTATGGCTCACCACTTAAAGCGGGAAAGCAACTTGATAATCATGTAGACGAAAAGCGCAACGAGAGGAGCCCAGACCGCTAAAAGGATTGTGTCTTGCGTGATCATATGATGTTTTTGATGATGTCCGAGATGAGCTTAAAGCCCATATCGACAAACTTAAAAAGCAGGATACCAAAGCCTAAAGCGAAGAAAACAAACAGAGAATAGTAGATGAAAATTAGTGCCATGGTTTTTTATTTGTCATGTTGTTATACACAAACCCCACAACCATGAGGAACATGAGAGAAATTAAAATCGTCAAAAGAAAAGAAAGGTTGCCCGCGTCTTGGACAAACAGGGGACTGGTTGAGGTACTAACAACAGTAGCTGTAAGGTCGCCCAAAGGGTCGGGCGTAGTGCTTGTGTCACGGTCAACCCATGAGACGGTATAGTCGCCACCCAAGCCCGCAAAGCCTGTCACTGAATAATAAATGGGGGAGTTGATACACTTAAACGACATAGGGGTCATCTGGTAGTTGATGTTCATCGTGTCTTGAATGATATTCGTTGTCGTGAGAATTTCGCCACACCACATTTTGCTTTCGATACCTTTCGTTGGGTCTGTTTTGACTTGAGTATTAAGAATCGTGCGCGTGCTTGTTGCCATGAGTAGGAAAGTGCCGTTTGCAGTAAAATTCCACATTTGAGTTTTCGCATCACTTGGAAATTCGGAAGCATCAGCGGGGAGGACACTCGCAACAAAAGAGACGAGCAAAATCGCCGTAGCGATAGCAATGCTTTGCAAAATATGTTCTCGATGTTCTTTCATAATTAGAATTTTTTCTTATACCCAAAACTTGCTATGCGTTGAGAAAGAAGCGTGCCTCTCCAAAAAGAAGCCATGCGTGATGTGTTAAATTTTCCAATGCGTCTAAATCTTTTTGCGTTCATGATTTTAATTTAATGAATCAGTAAAAATACTTCCCATTTTGTGGTACTCAGTAAAATGTTGATCTACTTCTTGAAAAGTTGGGAATATGCGCTGGCAAAAAACACATACATACCGCAAAGTATCTTTTTGCTCACGAACTCTTTTTATTGTTTTTTCTTTCAAGGGCATTTTTAAAATATGAATTAACTACAAATTTTATAATTCTGTGCATAACTCTGTGGACAGTGCATTTCGTACAAGCAGGAGCTTAGATGGGCTTCTTTATAAAAAGGAAGAGGGGTCCGGGGGGAAACCAATGCCCATCGGTCAGGCAGATGAAAAGACCGAACATTTTCTATGTTTCGTTCAAAACAACAGAGCAAAAACCTTTCAGTAAAACTTCTGTTGCTTCAAATATAGATCGGCCGATCGAGTGTTTTTAAAACGGGGAACATTAACCACTCGCTTTTTTAGAAAAGAAAGCGAACCCCTCCATATGCTGTTTTATATAGGGGAGGTGTATCTAGTATATGTCGCACAATATATCTTTTGCGACGTGCCGTATGGCTTGAAATATGCCTTTAATTGAATAGGCCTAAAATACTTGTTTTAAGATATCCCCCAAGTGGTAAAAGATAATCGAACCAAGCACCCTTAAGGATACCGAATATCTTTTGCATGAGCGGGTCGCTCAGTATTGCGCGCAGATCAATATTGAAATACGTTAACGCAGCTACGCCAACAATTACGATAAAAATAATTTCCGTGAATCCGCCTGAAGTTTTTTTCATATAAATAAGTATACGCCGGTTCCTACAGATAATCCATTGGATCAAGATATGCGTTGAGCGCAGCCACCGGCATCGTGTAGTTTCGTCCACCACACGCCGTGCTTGGTCGTGTCTTTACCTCTACGGCGGCCGCTGCAAACACCGTCAGGTGCAAGTGTGGGCCCGTTGAGTATCCGGTATTACCACTGTAGCCAATAATATCACCCGTGTTGACGGTAGCACCTTTTGAAACCTTGATGAGCGACAAGTGTGCGTATAAACTCGCAAGACCGTTATTATGACGGATGAGCACCCACTTGCCATAGGATGCCCCAGGACAGGTCGTATCAGTGTCACCCGCACCAATTATCGTTCCGCCAAGCATCGCTTTCACTTTAGTACCAACCGATACACCAAAGTCTACTCCGTTATGCCCCTTACCATTATATGCACCGCTTCTTGAAAACGCGGTATCACCAAAATGCTGCGTGAGGCGCATAGCATCAAGTGGTTTGGAAAATACTTTTGTGCCACGTGGCGGAATCGACGTCGGGTCCAAAATAAACTTCAATGTCGACTCATATTCACGCAATTCTTTTTCGAACGCATCCTTAAGTGCAATCTTTTGTTTTAGGATCTTGCTATAGGTCGATTCTTGATTCTTAGTTTGTGCTAAAAGCTTCGCTTGAGCAGCGTTGTTTGCCTCAGCGATTTTTTTACGATCAGAGAGCTCGCTTTTGAGCGTAAGGAAGTTCTTTTTTTCCACCTGCTGCTTCCCTTGTTTGTTTTCTAGGTCAACCTTTAACCCCTTAATGACTTCTACGTTATCTCGCACCTTTCCCGTAAACTGATCAAGTGCCTCGAGGTCATCCCAAACGCCTGAAAAGCTCTCACTCGAAAGAGCGACCTGCGCCAAGGACCGCGCCTCTCGTTCATTGACCACACGAAGCGCCTCTGCAAGAGCTGCGGTGCGCAAATCTATCTCGTCTTCCCGAGAAGAAATTTGTGACCCAAGCTGACGGATCTTCAAGTCGGTTGTATCAACTTTTGTTTGCGTGATACGGATCTCTGCTTCAAGTTTTTTTCGCAAAGCGTTGAGTTCGGCGATTGAGGTTGCCAGTGTCTTTTTTTTTGCAGCCAACACCGTAAGATCGTTTTGATATTTCTTGATCTCTTGTTCAAGCTTTTGTATCTCAATCGACTTTGCTGAAATCTTACCTCGAAGCTCTTCAGCCGTTTGCGCATACACAAACAAATCGGCACCAAAGAGTCCTGTGGCGATCACTACTATGGCTATAAATTGATATAGGAAAAGGCGCATCTTTTACAGGCTATGCTGAGAGAAGCTTTTTTGCTCGCTCAACACGGCGAAGGGTTATTTCTGAACCAAGAATACTGGCAAGTGTGAATGGATCAGGTGATTTATCACGTCCTGAAAGTGCGTAACGCAAAGGCCAGAGCACATTTCCCCTGCCTACTTCTGTTGCGTAATCCCAAAGCGCAGCCTTGACCGTGTCTGCCGTAAAATCTGTTGGGGATACTTTTTGCAATAATTCTGTTACTTTGTCAAGGTGTGTGCGTGTATGGTCTGCATCTTTATCATCTTTCCAATAGAGGGCTTCTTTAGAGTAGGTGGGGTCCTGGAAAAAGTATCCTATCTCTCCCCCGCTTGCCAATTCAGTGATTTCACCAAGCGCATTGATACGCTCAAGGATGATTGGCATAATTTTTTCAAAAAGTTCAGGATTATTTTTTGCTTCGACACGAAGATTTTCTGGCAGACGCATAAGCACCTCCTCCACTGCCCTTTCAGCAGGCAGCAGTTTTAGATAGTGCTTATTCAGCCATTTGAGTTTTTCGATATTAAATACAGCACCGGACTTGTGAACTTTTTCAAGTGTAAAAAGCTCAAGCATTTCTTTAAGAGAAACGATCTCTTGATCACTACCAGGGTTCCATCCCATCAAGGCAACGAAGTTAAGAATTGCTTCCGGCAGATACCCTTCATCGCGATATTCAGTCACGGCAAGCGCGCCATGGCGCTTGGAGAGCTTTGACTTGTCGGGGGCAAGGATCATCGGTAAATGTGTATACGATGGACGCGGAGCACCGAGTGCCTCCTGAATAAGGATCTGGCGGGGTGTATTCGAAATACCATCATCTCCACGAATGATGTGCGTGACGCCCATTTCAAAGTCATCAACAACAACCGCAAAATGATAGAGTGGCGATTCGAGGTCTTTAGCAATGACGAAGTCGCCAAGCTC
>MHUY01000010.1:31608-34958 GCA_001825115.1 Candidatus Yonathbacteria bacterium RIFOXYC2_FULL_47_9
ACGAAAGGTCACAACGCGTCCTGGATTCTTGAAGCGAATGACACTGCTACGCTGACCTTCTTCTTTAGGTTCCTCATCTGAAATATATGCAGTACCATCGGCAATAAGTTTTTCGAGATGCCTTTTATAGATATCACCACGCTCAGACTGACGATAAAACTCATCGTGAGTAAGGCCCAGCCACAAAAGACCGTCAAGAATATTTTCTTCAAACTCGCGCGTCGAACGTTCCTTGTCAGTGTCTTCGATACGGAGAATAAACTTGCCATTGTGTTGGCGTGCATACAACCACGAATACAGTGCCGTACGCACTGATCCGATATGAAGAACTCCTGTTGGTGATGGAGCGAATCGTGTTACTATCTGGGTCATATTATTTATGCTATCACCTTAGAGAACCTTGGTGGCGCAGGAGCACGGCGACTATTTGCTCTGCAATCTTTTCTGCTGCATCCGCGTGGGCAAATACTTTTGCCGCTTCCTTCATTGCCGTGCGCTTCGCCTCGTCACCCATCAAGCGCTCTATTTCCGCAAAGAGAATACTTGGGGTAAGGTTTGCTTCTTCTATTACCGCAGCGCCTCCGGCACGAGCGTACGCGAATGCATTTTTACGTTGATGATCACTATTTGACTCAGCGATAGGAATAAGGATTGCTGGTATACCCCATGAGGCGATCTCAAAGATAGCCGACCCCGCACGAGACACCACGACAGTCGCAGCCTCGGCTGCAAGTTTCATAGTCGCTGAATCGAGGTATCCGTACACACGATAACGTGAAGCATTTGGATTACCTCCCAAGAGGCCGTTTGAGAGCTCTTGCACCTCTGTGAGATTTGCCTCCCCTACCTGATGGATAATTTGATATTTTTCTATAAGACGCGCAGCAAGTGTCACAATCTGATCATTGATTTTTCTTGCACCGAGCGACCCACCGATGACCAAGAGCACCGGTATGTTGGGGTCAAGTCCAAGCTCCTTAAAAGCATCTTTACCAGACGGACGAATAAGCTCCTCACGAATAGGGTTTCCCGTGAGCGCGGTTAAGCCATCAGGAAAATATTGTGCCGCTTCAGGATAGGAAATAGCAATCTTTTGCGCAAATTTCCCCGCCCACGCGTTCACACGACCTGGAGCACTGTCAGACTCATGAATAATGACGGGGATACGAAAAAAGCGTGCGGCCATTAATGCGGGGAAACTTGCGAACCCGCCTTTACTAAAGACGATGTCGGGGTACAGCGCGAACATTTGAAAAAGTGCTTTTGTTACACCCCAGGCAGTTTTGAAAGGGTCAATGAAATTTTGCAAAGAAAAATATGTGCGCAGTTTCCCTGCTGTCACCTGCTTGAACTCTATTTTGTTGTCGTACAGAAGTCGTTCGTTGTAGGGCTCGGTCGACATGTACACAAGCTTCACCTCTGCGATCTTTTCACGCGTAAGAAGCATATTCAATTTCTGCGCCACTGCAATGATTGGGTAAAAATGTCCGCCCGTACCACCTCCTGTAAAAACGATTTTCATAATATATTTTATCTTAGTTTAGAGATATTGAGGAGGATGCCGATTTCAAGAAAGGCAAAGAGCAGTGCACTGCCTCCATGACTCACAAAAACGAGCGGCACCCCCGTAAGGGGGATGAGACCGAGCATCGCCGCAATGTTCGCAAATGACTGCGATACTATCAGTATAACAATTCCGACCGCCAAAAGTCCACTAAAGGCATCCGGGGTGCGACGAGCAATCTGCAGTCCTCGAATACCAAACAGGAGAAAAAGAACAATGAGAAGCGACCCACCAATAAACCCGAACTCCTCCCCCGCTACTGCAAAGATAGAGTCTCCCGTTGGCTCAGGGAGTGAGCCAAATTTTTGAATACTCTGACCAAACCCACGACCCGTAACACCGCCCGAACCGATAGCGAGCAATGACTTTTGTATCTGATAGCTCGCCCCTTGTGCGTCGCGCGATGAATCAAAAAAAGTAAGCACGCGCTCCTTCACATACGGCTTTACCATAGCGAGGACGCCAATCGACAAAACGCCAATGAGGACGAGGAGAAAAAAATGGCGCAGCTTTGCTCCACTTGCGATGAGCATCGCCAAGAGTGCGGCAAACAAAACCGCCAAGGTGCCCGTATCAGGCTCGGTAAGGAGCACAGCAGCAGGTACGACAAGGATACCTAGAAATGCCCCTATCGCGTATTTAGCGGTTTTTATGCGGTCCTTGAGAAGTGGTAGGAGTGCCGCAAAGTAGATGATGGTGCCTAGTTTGAGCACCTCCGAAGGCTGGAATGAGAGACCTCCAAGACTCAGCCAGCGACTTGCTCCACCGTGCGAAAAACCAATACCAGGAACAAAGACGAGTAGGGTGACGGCAATAGATGCAATAAAAATATGAAGTGCATACGTGCGCAAAAGTTTTAGGGGTGCGATTGATGCGACCACTAAAACAACTGACCCTAAAAGGATCCCTAACACGAACTGATCAAAGAAAAGGTCTTGAAGAGAAAATCCCTTGCGCGCAAAAAGTCCGAACGAAGCGGACATAAAAATAAAAAGTCCTGCCAATATAAGAAGGATCGTAAGCGAAAGAAAAACCTTATCGATTTTTTTGAAGTTGAAGTTGATCATCCGACAAGAGCGATTATCGTACCGACAATAGCAAACACAACCGAGAGCACCCAGTACCTCATTACAACCTTATACGACGGCCAACCGAGTGCCTGAAAATGATTGTGAAGTGGGGCGACGAGGAAAACTTTTTTGCCATTCCTTAATTTCTTTGAAGCTATCTGGATAATGCTCGAGGCACTCGTTGCAACAAGGAGAAATGCAATGATAGGGAGGACAACCACCGCCTTGGTGAGAAATGCCACCACTGTAAGTGCCGTTGTGAGCGCCATCGTGCCTGTCTCAGAATTAAAAAAACGTGCGGGAGGAATGTTGAACCACAAGAAAGCAAGAAGTCCGCCGACGACGACACTGCAAAACGCAGCAAGATCAATCTGTCCTTGCGCAAACGCAATGACCGCATACGCCGAGAATATTGCCGCAAACACGCCCCCCGAAAGTCCGTCGATACCATCAATGATGCCTCCAGAGTAAATACCAATCATAAAAATGATAAAGAGCGGTATGATCCAGATTCCCAATTCAAGATCTCCAACAAAAGGAATATGAACAACATCCATATCAAGCTTTGCATAGAACCACCATGCTCCGAGCGTAGCGAGCGTACCGACAAACGCAACTCGTATGCGAAGAGCAAGTCCTCCACCCGCATAAGTGCCCGACTCACGACACACCAGGTAGTCATCGATAAACCCAAAGAGTCCGCCGGCAATAAGCGC
>MHUY01000010.1:35035-39681 GCA_001825115.1 Candidatus Yonathbacteria bacterium RIFOXYC2_FULL_47_9
ACCCCTCCCATACGAGGAGTCTTTCGTTCCTCATCATTATGAAGCTTGCTGGTAACCGTAGCCTCTCCCCCGCCGAGCGCCGTTTTAACACTCGTTTTCTTCCACATCTTATGGCGATAAAGAAACCCGGTCAGGATCGGCGTCGCAAGGATACCAATAACAAACGAGATGGTGGTCGGCAAGAGGATTTTTACAACATCAATAGGCATATATATGCCTATTCTAGCAAAAAAACTGACGGGAACAAAACCCTTAATTTACCGCCTTGAGGGTTGCTTGGGTGAGGGCGTGCATGTCTTCGAAGCGGCCCTTATAGGAAGATCCGAGAACGACGGCAATGACGGGATGACCAATACCAATATCAAAAAGAATGACGAGGTTACCCCCTGCAAGGTCGGTGAAGCCGGTCTTTGAGGCAACGAGGCCCGGGTAACGTCCGGCGGCTTCATTGGTGTTGGGAAGAATATGCGCAATCTTGTCCTGTGAAATAATGCGCGCATCCTTGCGTGCAGTGATCTCGAGCGTCGTAGGGTATGTCTGCCAAAGAGTCGCCATGAGGGCTGCTACGTCATGTGCAGAGCCATACCCACCCGCTCTTACTTTATCAATATCCAAACCTGATTCATTAAAAAATTCCATCGTTGAGAGGCCGAGGGTTTTTGCTCTCTCGTTCATCATACTGACGAACCTTGCACGAGCACCCGCGATATCCTCGCCGGGTAGTCCGTCTGCACCCACAAACCCCGCCACTGCATGCGCAGCATCATTAGATGAAATAAGGAGCATCACATCAATAAGGTCGCCCATACGCCACCTCTCGCCGGGACGAAGCCCACTATCTCCTTCTGCAGCAAGGTCATCTTTGGAGAGCGTAATTACTACATCATTACGCATATGATCACGCGCCACGAGCGCGGTCATGAGCTTGGTTATCGAAGCAAGCGGAAGCTTTTCGTTTTCATTTTTCGCAAAGAGTACTTTCTTGGTCGAGAGGTCTACTACAAACGCGGCGCGCGCCTCAATAGCGACATCGTCAAAAGGATTCTCCGTCGGGGCACTCTCTATGACAGATGCCTGCTGGTCCTCCACCTTAACTGTTGCACCGAGAAGAAACGAAAAAAGCCCCTGGAGCACCAGCGACAATAAGGCACCGCCGCCAAGGACGATGGCGAGATATTTAAGCCTCTTCACTGAGAGCTCCGTCGTGTTCTTCTTCGTATTCATTTGATTCTTCTTTGTTGGTATTTTTAAATTCTTCGACGGCACCCCCTACCCCTTCGTACTCAGGAAGATCCTCAACCTTGCTTACCCCCATGTACGAGAGAAGCTCAAAGGTTGGACGATACATCGTACTGCGCGCCGTACTACCTTCGACCTTTTCAATAAGTCCACGCACGAGAAGACTGCGCAAAATATAGTTCGAGTTCACGCCGCGAATATAGTTAACCTCGCTTCGTGCTACTGGCCCGCGATAGAGCACAATAGCAAGGGTCTCAAGTCCTGCCTTGCCGAGATCTTTCGTAAGCTCTTCTTTAAGGAGTGCTTCGATGGTCGCACCCATACCCGGCTCAGTGCCGAGCATTACCTCATCACCGTTGCGAAGGACAATAATCCCGCGACGCGTGTCACGGAGCTCACGCTCGAGCGCATCCACGCCCACACGTGCCTCATCCTCAGAAACCTTGAGTGTCGTAGCAAGAAAACGCAACGAAACCGGTTCCCCTTTGTAAAAAAGAAGTGCTTCTATGCGTGCTGAGATGTCGAGTTGATTATCCATGCTTTACTTCTCTGTAAACTTAAAGGAGTTCTTGATTGTTTCAATCATCGAATCCTCTGGTGTATACCTTATAACAAACTTTTTACTTGAATGTTCAAAAATGAGGAAACTTTTTTCAACTTTTCTATTTCCCGTAGTGTTTTGTATATATGGCGCAAGTTCCTGGGTAGCAGTAAAACTATATGCTGTCGTGCCAGCAAAAGATACTTTTTGCAATTCAGTAACAGACTCGATTTCCTTGTGGCTAAAATCCATACTTTGGAATTTCCAAATTTTCTGTGAAAAGGATTCAAGGTTATCAGTATAAAGTGCTGCCACTTCGGCATCTACCCCCATACCGTGCATAAGACGTATCGTTTCCCAAAGACCAGCAAAGATATAGAGATCAGTATCGTAGCCCTGCGTAGAGAATCCAACGACATCTAATTCGTTAAGGGATTTACTGGAGCCACCTCTTGATGAATCAACTCTAACACTCTTTGGATAAGATAGTTCATATCCATACAAAGTGTTGCGATACACTCCACCATTGTCAGCATAAAAGTCATCTACAACAGGAGTTGCTGCTAAAATAGGACTACTCGTCGCCGGGGCGGGAATCGTACCTAAATTTGGGTAATTTAGTGCCTCATGTGGTGCATTTGACCTTTTGTTCGCAAAATACAAGAATGTTCCGCCCAAAAACGCAAGTAGCCCAATTATAATAAATTTTGCGAGATATTTTTGAGGTATGCCCATACAAGATACATATTACTGTTTTTCTGGAAAAAGGAAAGAAAAAACAGCAGGACGGATTTGTCCTGCTGTAAGAAACACGGAAAGGGGCTTAGTAAACGCGATTGCCCGAACGGTAATAACGATTCCAGTCATTATTAAGACACTCCGTCTGGAAACTCTTGAGGAGCCAGCCGTCCATCATGACCTTGGTAATTTCGGGTATTGTCTTTGCTCCGCTTCCTCCATAACGAACACCGAAATGCAGGTGAACACCAGTGCTTGTCGGATTTCCGTTGGCATCTTGTCCTGTTGTCCCCATAACACCAATTTGGTCACCCTGTGCAACATTCTGACCACTAGGAACTGGTGACGGATATTTGAGGTGGATATACCGTGTAGTAAACCCAGTACTCAAATTACCGTCATAATCATGGTCAATTACAACATAGTTGCCATTCGGGAAAGTGGGGCCAGAATCAGCAGGAATAATAACTTTCCCGCCCGCTACTGCAATTATCGGAATATCGCTTGATCCAGTATATACCGTCGCGCCAGCATCAGGAACATTTCTCCACGAAAAATCAATGGAAAAATAGTTATTCAACGGATTTCCTGTTGTGGGACTGATGGTATCATCGTGCGCAGAGTCATAATCCCCTTTGCAGTCATACCCACCGATTTCCGTCGTCACGAGCCACTTGTGGTTGCCCGGCAACGGCATCTTGAGATCAAGTGTTGGCGTGAAATCAAGGCGTAGTATCGGTCTTCCTCCATCATTAGTACTGTCTGACGAAATAAAATAATCGAACTGATTATTATTTCCGTCATTAGGATACACCATGAGGCCATAGTTTGGATACGTTCCATTTTTCCACCCGTTGTAAAACGGAGTAATCCACATACCAGTCCACGCATTTTCTCCTGGTGCAGGTGAATACGCATAGCCCCCTCCTAGGGAAGGGAGCGGCGGGCCGTAGGGTTCAGCAGGTGCTCCTGATCTAGTTGGATCACCCCATATCACCGACGTGCCCCACAAGGATGTAGCCTGATGTAGAGCAACCTGCGAAGGATTTGCTCCGCCACGCGGCAAACTATAGAGATACACGTACGCATTATCAACTTGTTGCGGAAGCCCCGCAAGGTCGCTGAAATTAAGGAGTGACAGATATATATCACCATATCCCCCGATTTTCAATTGATCGGTATCTTGGAACGACTTGATTGGGCCGAACCAGTTATTCACCCACCCATCTGTTATGTGCGGAACAAGTGGGGGAATTTTTGTTGCACCAGCATCAATAACTGACTTCGGGTACGGCGTTGGCTGATACCATGCGGTTGCTGCATTCGCGAACTGCCCGAATGACAAGCAGAGTAAGAGCACTGTGAGCAATCTTTTCATTTGCTACTCCTTTTCGTGTTGCTGAGAAAGAACAAAGTCGATTGGTCCGCAATCGACTTCAAGCATCATAGCACATTGATGTTTTTTTTTACAAATTTATGTAATTCAGCATAATCCCACTACCCCGTCACTCCGTACCTTGGGGTATCAACGACGTTGGTCTCCATATGAATGTCCGCATTTTGCTCGTCCTGGGTCACTGAAATCATACCCTGCTTTACGAGCTCAAGCATCGCGAGGAAGCTCACGATGACATTTACTTTTTCCTCCTTCCCTACCCCTGCGAATTCACGGAAGCTCATTTTGAAATTACTCGTAATGCGCTCAGCGAGACGATCCATCACTTCCTCGAGCGAAATGACTTTCTTGACGATGACTTTTGGTAAAGAAACTTTTTTAGGGAACCGTGCGATAACCTCCTGCATTGCCGCAAAAATACCTGGCGTTTTAATCTCCTCGCTCGGCGCAAAGATGACTTCGTGCACCCGCGACTGCCCCTTAGGAAAAACGACTTCTGCTCCAAAGAGACGCTTTACATGCACAGAGAGCTCGCGAATACGCTGGTACTCCTTGAGCCTGCTTTCAAGCTCCTCGATATCCTGCTTTTCCTCCACCGTGAGGTCGAGTGTTGGCAAGAGTGACTTTGACTTGATGAGCACGAGGGTCGAGGCAACAATGAGAAAGTTTGAAACAAAATCAACGGGGAGCTTTTCCAGGTTTTTCAAATGCGCGATGTAGTGATGTAGTCAT
>MHUY01000011.1:0-831 GCA_001825115.1 Candidatus Yonathbacteria bacterium RIFOXYC2_FULL_47_9
CATTAGGGTTTCTTGATCAGAAGATAATAAATCCTAATATAAAAAAACACTCATTAGCCGTGGGTGCGATTATGGTTGGTTTGGCTAAACACTTTGGCGAGAATGAAGAAGAGTGGGAGGTGGCCGGGATTTTACACGATATTGATTATGAGGAGACAAATAAAGAATTAGATAAGCATACTATTATTGGTTCTAAATTTGTTGAAGACAATGGTTTCTCAAAAGAAATTGCTCATGCGATTTTAGTCCACAACGCCATGCATAATATTCCGCCAGAAACCAGATTTGATAAGGCTCTTTTTTGTGCCGATCCAATGTCGGGATTAGTTACTGCTACTGCATTGGTTTTACCGTCTAAAAAATTAGCCGACGTTAAGGCAGAGAGCGTTGTTAATAGATTCTACGAGAAAAACTTTGCCAAAGGTGCCAATCGTGAATGCATTAAAGTTTGTGAGCAGATAGGCCTGCCATTGGAAAAGTTCTCGATAATTGCTCTTGTGGCTATGCAATCCATTTCTGATCAATTGGGATTATAAAATCCGGGTTTAACCGGATTATCTGAAATCGTTGGCCTTTCTCAGGGCTAAATGGAGTTTAATCCTTAGGCCAGACAAAGATTTTACACCAAGAAGGGATTTGCGAGTATCTTCTATTAAGTCTGCTACTCTTTTTTGATAATTCTCGGCAAATTTTTCAATCATTCTCGTTGTATCTTCCTTTTTGTCGGACATGGCGACACTCCCTTCCAAAGAACATACAAAGATACTAGCATTTATAACTTTTTTATCAAGACGCAGGCCATTTGCTTTTTTATGGGGAAGTGTGTTATAA
>MHUY01000011.1:916-1078 GCA_001825115.1 Candidatus Yonathbacteria bacterium RIFOXYC2_FULL_47_9
TCTACGGAAAGACAAGTGGCAGATTAAATCGCCACCTGCATATAACATAGGTAATTACATAAGTGGCTAAGAAATTATACGTAGGAAATCTCTCCTACAGCACCAACGATGATGCCTTGAGAACTTTTTTCTCACAGGCTGGAGCCGTTGAATCAGCTTCTG
>MHUY01000011.1:1102-1309 GCA_001825115.1 Candidatus Yonathbacteria bacterium RIFOXYC2_FULL_47_9
GCTCGAAAGGTTTTGGCTTCATCGAGATGGCAAATGACGCTGATGCTGAAAAGGCGATCGAAATGTGGAACGGCAAAGACTTCGAAGGCCGCTCACTTACGGTGAACGAAGCACGTCCTCTTGAGGAACGCGCTCCTCGCCGCGAGTTCGGTGGTGGAAACCGCCGCATGGGCTAAACCCCAAGCGAACAAAAAAACCCCGCTCAAT
>MHUY01000011.1:1341-11592 GCA_001825115.1 Candidatus Yonathbacteria bacterium RIFOXYC2_FULL_47_9
ACAAGCAAAGAAGAGAAGAGTCTTGCCAGATTGCCTGTTTTCCGTGGTATAATAAGAAGCAAGAATCTTTTAATAGTTTAATTTTTTTAGTTATGAAACAATTACTTCTTATTGGTGCCATCGCCGTGACTATGCCTTTTATGGCAGTAGCCCAAACAGCTGCTCCTGTAGCGACGCCAACAACTTCTTCGGTTACGTTGCCTGACCCAGGAATGGTTCCCGGAGACTTCTTTTATTTCTTGGATCGCTGGAGTGAGGGGTTCGGTAATATTTTTACTTTTAAGACAGAATCAAAAGCCCTTCGAGCACTTGAGCATGCTCAGGAGCGTGCGTCCGAAATTCATGCTGTTTTGACGGAAAAAGGTTTTAGTGCACCCGAAGTAGCTCAGGCAAGAAAAGATTTTGGGGAGCATTTGAATCGTGCTACAACCGTTGTTGCTGGCGCAAAAGCAAGAGGTGCTGACGTATCAGCCTTTGTTAATGACGTAGATGAGGAATTTGAACTTTCAAAGGATATGCTCAAGGAAGCATTCCGCGGATACCGTGACGACCTCAAGGATGTCGAGAAAAATCTCATGGCGCAGTTGAATGCGGCGATTAAAGCAGGTGATACTGTCGCACAGGCTGCTATTGAAACAGAGATTGATCGTTTGATTGATGAAGGATTCTCAGCACTTGACGAGGAGGGTTTGATTGACGATCAGTTCGAAGACGAAAAGGGTTACCTCGAGAATGCTCTCGGTGAAGAACAGGCTGCTGAAAGCCATATCATGAACGCAGAGCGTGCACACGCAAATCTCCTTCACGAGGCAACCGTACGCGGACTTACGCTCAACGAGGAGATTCTCCTATCATTCGATGATATGATGGAATCAGCGCAAACTGCAATGAAAGATGGGGACTTCGAAACTGCCAAGGAATATGCGAAGGATGCAAAAGCGATGCTTAATGAAGCGCATCAGGACTTGAATACTAAAGAGGAAGAGCGCGACTTTTCTCGCAGCATCAAAGAGAAAGGCCCTAATGGCGACTTCTTTGACTTGAGTGATCTTGAGAGCGATCTCTCCGACATAGACGAAGGGGAGGCTGAATAAACTGTGCCAAAGACCGGTTTAACACTGGCGGTAGTGGTCCTTTTGGGGCTTGGAATACTCGTGTTTTTTAACCGAAGTACACAAACGCTTCATGCCCGATTGGGCGGTGAGGCGTTTGTTTTTGATGTGGCGAACACAAACGCCCTCCGTGAGCGGGGACTTTCAGGGCGTGACCGTCTTGGTCCAGGAACAGGAATACTCTTCATGTTCCCCAAGGATGATACGTATGGTTTTTGGATGAAAGATATGCGGTTCCCTATAGATATTATATGGCTCGATAGCAACTATCGTGTCGTGGATGTAAAAAAAGATGCAACACCAGCGTCGTACCCGGAAATTTTTGTTCCTGTCGTACCGGCACGGTATGTTGTGGAGGTCGGTGCAGGATTTTTTGCCGAACATGACCTTGGGGTCGGTGACACCCTTGAAATTCTCCGATAAATACAAGGTTAAAAAAAACGCGGGTTTACACACCCGCGTTTTTGTTTTTCGATACCTATTTTGAGAGTTTTCCACCTGTTGTAAAAATTTTTTGAGAGTATAATAGAGCAATACCACCAAAAATATTACTAGTTCGTTAACCTCATAG
The DNA here is from genome assembly GCA_001825115.1 of Candidatus Yonathbacteria bacterium RIFOXYC2_FULL_47_9. Lineage (GTDB taxonomy): Bacteria > Patescibacteriota > Minisyncoccia > Phycocordibacterales > UBA1550 > UBA1550. The sequence continues at coordinate 3,025 of MHUY01000011.1, forward strand.
CCACCGTATGTCGAAGAACCTCAATCAATCCAAAAAAGCTGTTACGAAGCCTGTTGTAATAGAGCGCAAGAGCCCTATTATGAGCGTGCGTAAGCGCAATGGAGCAATTGTTTCTTTTGATATTGAACATATTTCGAACGCTGTTTATAAGGCAATGCGTTCGACAGGTGAAGGGGAGCATAAGGAGGCGGATTTTATTGCTCGCAAAGTGGAGTCCGAGCTAAAACGCATCTCAAAATTGGTCAAGGATTTTGTTCCTACGGTTGAAGGTGTTCAGGATACCGTTGAAAAGGAGCTTATCTTGGAGGATTATGTAAAGACTGCTAAGGCATATATTCTTTATCGAGAGGAGCGCGCTCGCGCCCGTGAGGCAAAAGGCGAGATCCCCGAGGAGGTCAAGAAATATGTTGCTGAAGGTAAGAAATACTTCCGCAATCCGATGTCAGAGTTTGTTTACTACCGCACATACTCGCGTTGGCTACCTTCCGAAGGGCGTCGTGAGACATGGATCGAGACCGTCGATCGTTACATGGCATTTATGAATGAGAACCTCGGTAACAAGCTCACTGAAAAGGAGTATGCTGAAGTTCGTGAAGCGATCCTTAAGCAAGAGGCAATGCCCTCGATGCGTCTCCTTTGGAGTGCAGGGGAAGCAGCGCGCAAGACCAATGTTACCGGTTACAACTGCTCATTTATTGCACCGTCATGCTCTCAAGATTTGGGCGAGATCATGTATCTCCTCATGTGTGGTACGGGTGTCGGGTACTCTGTTGAGAGTCAGAACGCGCAGATGTTTCCGCAGATCAAGAAGCAGACAGGAAAAATGATTCCGACCCACACGGTCATCGACAGTAAAGAAGGATGGGCCGACGCTTACGTGCTCGGCGTGAACACCTGGTTCTCGGGTGCGGATATAAAATTTGATTATTCAAAACTCCGCCCCGCTGGTGCACGCCTCATCACGATGGGTGGCAAAAGCTCTGGTCCTGAACCACTTATTTCCCTCATTGATTTCACGCGTGAGCGTATGATGAAGAAGCAAGGTCGCCGTTTTTCAAATCTCGACCTCCACGATATTGTTTGTAAAATAGGCGAGGTGGTAGTGTCGGGCGGTGTACGCCGTAGCGCCCTCATTTCACTTTCGGATCTCGACGATCACGATATGCGCCACGCTAAAGACGGCCAGTTCTACCTTACTGACCCACAGCGTATGATGGCCAACAACTCGGCGGTGTACTGGCAAAAGCCTTCAAATGCAGAGTTTCTCGATGAATGGGTTTCTCTTATGAAGGGTGGTTCTGGCGAGCGCGGTATCTTTAACCGTGGCTCTATTCCTACTCAGGTTCCTGTGCGAAGATGGAAAACCCTCCAGAAAGATTTTGACACCTGTGGAGTAAATCCTTGCGGAGAGATTATTTTGAAATCAAAGCAATTTTGTAACCTCTCAGAGATTGTTGCGCGTGCTGATGATACCGAGGAATCCCTCCTCAGGAAAGCACGTATCGCGGCAATCCTTGGTACTTACCAGTCCTCACTCACGAATTTTGGCTATCTTTCTAAAGAATGGAAAGAGAACTGTGAGGAGGAGCGTCTGCTCGGTGTGTCTATTACGGGACAATGGGATTGCAAAGCTGTGCGTGACCCTAAGGTTATGCAAAGGCTTCGCGATGAGGCGGTAAAAATGAACAAAGAGTACGCAAAACGCTTCGGTATCAACGCTTCAGCTGCGGTAACTGCCGTAAAACCTTCAGGTACCGTTTCGCAGCTCGTGGATGCAGCATCGGGTATGCACCCTCGCAATTCACAGTACTACATTCGTCGTATCCGTATCGCTGCTACAGACAGCCTCTTTAAAATGATGAAGGATCAGGGGGTACCATATCATCCTGAAGTAGGACAGTCAGACGAGAATGCAGTAACTTATGTTCTCGAATTCCCTGTTAAAGCACCTGAAAAATCAATTTTCAAGAATGATCAGACCGCATTAGATCAGCTCGAGTATTGGAAGATGGTCAAAGAAAACTTTACCGAACATAATCCTTCTGTTACTATTTCGGTAGGGGATGATGAATGGATTGCTGTTGCTAACTGGATTTACAGCAACTGGGATATCGTAGGCGGTCTGTCATTCCTTCCACGTTCGAATCATGTATATCGTCTTGCTCCGTACGAGGAGATCTCCAAGGAGAAGTATGATGAAATGGTAAAGAAGTTCCCCGAGATTGATTTTGCGAAAATCGTAACATACGAACGTGAGGATCAGACGCAGGGCTCAAAGGAGCTTGCATGCGTGGCAGGAGTCTGTGAAATTGCATAAATAGTTTAATATTAAAATAATAAAATTATGGCAAAAGGAAGAGATGCTCACAAAGAGGTAAAGAAACCCAAGAAAGCAACAAAGAAGTAAGAAAGCTAAAAGACCCTTTATATAAAGGGTCTTTTAATAACCCCGGGTACTTGATTTTTTGGTCAAAATGTGCTATGATTATAGCACCTGGATCAGGTAATCGCTCCGCAGGGTAACTTGTGGGGAGGAAAGTCCGAACACTCCCGAGTATTAGCAATAATCACTCGGAGCAGGGTAGCGGGTAACGCCCGTCGAATGTAAGTTCAGAGGTGCGAGCAGAGACGCCCCGAGCGAAAGCAGAGGGCACCCCTCGTGGGTGAGCTCTCGTAGTAATACGAGAGGTGAAACGGCTAAATCCTTACTTGAGTGCAAGGCCGTGTCCTTCGTGAAATCGAAGGAAGTGCCGCTCGAGCGGTGGGGTAACTCACCGCCTAGATAAATGGTTACCGCCTCTTCGGAGGTACAGAATTCGGCTTATCGATACAGGTATATGAAAACCCCGCGGGAAACCGCGGGGTTTTCTCTTGTAGCTATTTATGTTCATTATATATTGATAGCATTTTTGCAGAGTAGACATCTTCCAGGTATACTGAATTATATATGGTGGAAAAACTCCTATCTTTGTTTCATCGTGAATGGAACGGACTTCATGAAGCAGCGTTCCTCCTCGGAATATTTGCTATTTTGTCACAGGTGTTGGCGCTGGTTCGCGACCGACTCCTTGCACACAGCTTTGGTGCGAGCCAAACGCTCGATATTTACTATGCAGCGTTCCGCATCCCTGATTTCGTGTTTGCTGGCATTGCTTCGTTTATGTCGGCACTCGTGCTCATTCCTATGTTGAGCAAGCGTGCCGAGGAAAGCGATGCACGAGCACAAAAATTTCTGAATGATATTTTTACCGTATTCTTTACTGTTTTGGTTTTGGTGTGCGCGGGAGTTTTTATTGTTGCTCCCGAGCTTACGCATATGTTGTTCCCTCGATTTGAAGGTGCGGCGTATACTGAATTGGTGACGATGACGCGGCTTCTCTTGATATCGACAATTCTTTTTGGTCTCTCAAATCTCTTGGGGAGTGTTACGCAAATGCTCCATAAGTTCTTTGCGTTTGCGTTTGCACCACTTTTGTATAACCTAGGTATTATCCTTGGAGCAGTATTTTTCTACCCTGCTTTTGGTGCGGTTGGTTTGGCGTGGGGTGTGGTTCTTGGAGCATTCCTCCATTTTTTCGTACAGTTTTTTGTGAGCTCAAAGAATGGCTTCACGCTTTCTATGTCTTTCAATCCTTCCTTTTTGGATGTTTGGGAAGTCATTCGTGTGTCATTACCCCGTACTATTGGACTCTCTGCAAATCAGCTTGCCTTGTTTGCACTTGTGGTGTTTGCCGCAGGTATGGAACACGGATCCGTGACCGTATTTAACTTTGCCTTAAACCTGCAATCAGTACCGCTGGCGGTCATTGGGGTGAGTTATGCTACTGCGGCGTTCCCTGCACTCTCTAAGCATTTTGCGGGCGATGATATGGAAAAGTTTCTTGCCCAGATCTTGTCGGCGGCACGCCATATTGTTTTCTGGTCGCTGCCGGTACTGGTGCTCTTTATAGTACTTCGAGCCCAAGTGGTCCGCACAATTCTTGGTTCTGGGTCGTTCGACTGGACGGCGACCAAACTCACCGCCGCATGCCTCGCTATTTTTACGGTGTCGATTGTGGCGCAGTCGATAACACTTCTTTTTATGCGAGGGTTTTATGCGACAGGGAATAGCGGGATCCCTCTTGTCGTTAATGTACTTTCGTCACTGGTTATTGTAGTTGGCGGTTATGGGTTGATGGTAGGTTATGCGAACTCGGTGTTTTTTCAGGATTTTGTCGCTGCTCTTTTGCGTGTCGAGGGAATCAGTGGGGCAGGGGTGCTGATGCTTCCTCTTGCATATTCAATAGGGATGCTTCTTAATGCGGTGCTGCTCATTTATTTATTCCGTAGGCGGTTTGGACGGTTCCTTTCTCCGGTAAAGGATACCCTGATGCATGGCTCATTTTCAGCACTCATCGCAGGGCTCGTTGCGTATGAGTTCCTCGAGGTGCTCGGGCTTTATTTGAACCTCAATACATTCTGGGGGATCTTTTTGCAGGGTCTTGGTGCTGGAATCGCCGGTATTCTCACCTGGTGGCTCATCCTAGAACTTATGGGTAATGAGGAAATAAAAGAAGTGCGTGTAGCCCTTCATCGAAAATTCTGGAAAGCCGGCGTCGTCATGCCTGACAAAGAGGAAATTTAGGGTTCCAGGGGGATTTTTGACAGATTATTGCTGGTGTGATACAAAAGGGGGAGGCAGTACATTTTTCACTTGGAAAGAGGAGTAGATATGGGGAATAATACTCAGAGTAGTATGTTGGCGCCTTTGGCGACACCTTTAGCACTTCTTGTTCGCCTAGCGATAAGAAAGGCTCGCTCTGTGTCATTGTGGGTACGCGTGGGGAAACATCACGCTTCATACAAGAAAGGAAAAATTGGGCTTGCGGAGCTTGTTCGTCATCGAGCTAGTATGATGGAGACGCTTTACGAGCGCAGAAAAACCCTTTCTTCGGGAGCTGTTGTTGTTCGTGCACGGTTTCGATACCTCGGCGAAAGGGGATTTATCGGCGGCAACGGAAAGCTTGTTCAGCCTGGCGACATCATTTCTGCTGAGTTCATCATAGGGAGAAACAAAGGAGAATTCCTCATTACGGGAGAACATAAAGAGATCCTCCCTAAACAGGCTCTTTTCTATTGGGGAAATCCTAAAAACAGTCACGGGAGCATCACTCCAGGGAGTGCGTAGGAACAATCATTCCGCACGATACTAGATATCGTGCGGTTTTTTATTAGCGACGTAGAGCGAGTGAAGTAAGAAAGTACTCTTTCTTACTTTCGAGCCGAGGAGCTAATATAGGTAAATACCACGCCCCTCCGGGGCGTAATGTGCGAGCAAAGCGAGCTCCAACAATACCTCGGGGCTTTGCCCGAGGATCCTTTATTTTTTCTCAAACTCACAAAACCCTTTGTTTTTCAAGGATTTTGTGGTATGGTGGTGGGGAATTAACTATGTCTACTGAGCTTAAAAACATCCGCAATTTTTCTATCATTGCACACATCGACCACGGCAAGTCGACACTTGCTGACCGCATGCTCGAGGTGACGGGTACCGTCGAGGCACGCAAAATGAAAGAGCAAGTCCTCGATTCGATGGAGCTCGAGCGAGAGCGTGGTATTACGATCAAGATGCAGCCGGTACGCATGGAGCATGCATACAATGGAGGGCATTATATTTTGAATCTTATCGATACACCGGGACACATCGATTTTTCATACGAAGTATCGCGCGCGATGAAAGCAGTAGAAGGGGCAATCCTTCTCGTCGATGCAACCCAGGGTGTTCAAGCACAGACACTCTCGGTGCTTGCTATGGCACGCGAGGCGGGACTCGTTATCATTCCTGCGGTCAGCAAGGTAGATTCGCCCATTGCGCGTGTAGGGGAAATCAAAGAAGAGGTCGCCAAGCTCCTTGATATTGATTCAGATGAGATTATTGAAGTCTCGGGTAAAACGGGGCAGGGGGTACCCGAAGTCCTCGCAGCAGTCATTGAGCGCATTCCAGCGCCGGTATCTGACCTTGGTTCAGGAGGTGGTTTCCGCGCCATTGTGTTTGATTTTGGATATTCGACCCATAAGGGGATCATTGTATATGTACGTGTCCTCGATGGTGAAGTCAGAAAAAATGACACGCTGGTGTTTTCGCAAGCTGGTGAAAAGTTTGGCGCACTCGGGGTGGGTATTTTTCATCCCGATATGGTGGATACTGAAAAGATATCTGCTGGTGAGATCGGCTATATTTTGACTGGTATTAAAAAGCCAGGCATCGCATCTGTTGGTGACACCATTTTGACGCAACGCAGCACACTTCCTGCGCTCCCCGGATATATGAAGCCACGTCCTGTGGTGTGGGCTTCGGTGTACCCTGAAAGTGCAGACGATTTTACACTCCTTAAGCAGTCGCTCGAGATTTTGCGTTTGTCAGATTCGTCACTTTCATTTGAAGAAGAAGTGTCGGGGGTACTAGGTCGTGGATACCGTTGCGGATTTCTCGGCATGCTTCATATGGAGATCATTACTGAGCGCCTGCGTCGCGAGTTTGATCTTGAACTGATTGTCACCACCCCCTCTATTACTTACGAAGTAGATTTGCGAAACAATGAACACAAGGTCATTTATTCACCACACATGTTCCCTGATTATGGCAACACAAACAAGATATTTGAACCATGGGTCAAAGTAAAGATCATTACGCCGCCTGACTATGTAAGTCCGGTGATGACTCTCCTGTATGACCATGAGGCCGTGGTGGGGGCGACGGAGCTTTTTGGTGACAACCGTACTGCCATTGAGGTAGAGATGCCCCTTCGGGAGCTCATGCGTAATTTTTTCGATGACCTAAAGAGCGCGTCATCAGGGTTCGCGTCTCTTGCGTATGAGATCATGGGTTTGCGCGAGGCGGATGTGGCACGTTTGGATATTTTAATCGCCGATGAAATCGTTCCTGCGTTTTCAAAAGTAGTGTCACGCCGTCGTATTGAAAAAGATGCAGAGGAGATGGTGGAAAAGCTTCAGGGTATCCTGCCGCGCCAGCTTTTTACGGTCAAGATTCAAGGACAAGGATTGGGGCGCATTATTTCATCCCGCACGCTCTCGGCAATGAAAAAAGATGTGACGGGATATCTTTATGGTGGAGATATTAGTCGTAAGAAAAAGCTTTGGGAAAAACAGAAGCGCGGTAAGAAAAAACTTAAAGCACAAGGCTCTGTGGACATTCCTCACGAGGTTTTTCTCAAGATGGTGCGTGGTGGAGAAAATTAGAGGACAGAATTTTCAATAAAAAATCCAAGGCAAGGTCTTGGATTTTTTACTATATTCTGTAACCCTTTTAAGGTTTTATCGGAAGAGGCTTGGAGCTGCGTAAAGAAGTACCATACTTACCATGACGAGCAAGGAAACGACGACGCCAAAAGTGTTCCAGTATTTTTTGTATTTTTTATCGAAAAGCATGATGAGGGGCTGTTAGAATCACTAATATTCGTCTATACTACATGAGAAATGCTTCCATTTCAAGAGCGCAAAAAATTCCGCAAGATTCTCTATTCAAAAGCAAGCATTTTGATGCTTTTTGTTGGCTTTATGTTGGTTTCTCGAGGAGCTTGGAGTGTGCACCAAAAGGCTAAAATTGCCCGCATCGAGAGGGATGAGTCAGTACGCATACTTGCCGAGCTCCAGGAGCGAAATACTGCCCTTGAAGTGAGTTTGGAGCGACTTAAGAGCGATAAAGGTATCGAGGATGAGGTACGGCAGAAATATGCGGTAGCGCGCCCTGGAGAAGAAGTGGTAGTCGTGGTTGACGAGAGCAGTAAAAAAGGTAAGAATGGGGACGAGGCGCTCCAAAAAAGCTTTTGGCAACGCTTCATCTCGTTGTTTACGGGAGAATAATAAATAGTTGCGGGTATCGTTCAGTGGCAGGACGACTGCTTCCCAAGCAGTAAACGGGAGTTCGATTCCCCCTACCCGCACAAAACGTAAAGAAAAACAGTGCCTGCGCACTGTTTTTTAGTTTTGTGAACCGCAGTGATGTTTTGCGAGCACGCAAAACCACGAGGTGGGGCCGGCAAACACTTACGTCTGTGAGGATGTACTCATCCGAAGAGACTTAGTGATTTGTGGACAAGCAAACTTTGTGCGCGAAGCGCTCCAACTGATTATTCGTGACCGATTCCCCCTACCCGCACAATCGTATCTTTGATACACTGTATCTATGCGTATTAAATTACCTCGTGCGGAATTTTTCGATATTTTTGGAGTAGGGGTGTTTTTGATCATCACGCTTCTCTCCGGATGGGCGCTTACCACCGGAAACAGCATCCCTCAGTGGGGACTCCTTTTTCTGTTTTTTGTTGGCCTTTTTGGTATTTTTGTTGACGGAACGATTGTGAACAACACCTACATCAGGAATGGTAAAACAGTGCCTGGAGCTGGCGCTGATGACCCTATTGTGGTAAAATAAAAGAGCTCTTGGAAAATTTCGAATTGAGCGAATTTTAACTTTTTACCCTTAAAATATATGAAACCAGTAACGATTTACACTACGCCAACCTGCACGTACTGCAAAATGGCAAAAGACTTCTTCACCGCTAACGG
>MHUY01000011.1:11612-12020 GCA_001825115.1 Candidatus Yonathbacteria bacterium RIFOXYC2_FULL_47_9
CAGATGGGCGTACCCGTAATCTACGTCGGCGACGACATGACTGTTGGTTTCGACAAGCCCCGCCTATCGAGCCTCCTCGGAATTGCGTAAGTTTTTTGAGACTAAGCAATATCTTGGGATAAAGGCGGCTTGAAGCCGCCTTTATCCCAAAGGACGCTTTCGTAGTTGAATCAGCAGATTCATGGCTTGGCCATAAAATATGCTTAGACAACAGCGAGGCACACGCCTTCGTAGTTGTTATGCTTAGACAACAGCGAGGCACACGCCTTCGTAGTTCAATGGATAGAACAGATCCGTCCTAAGGATTAGATGTAGGTTCGATTCCTGCCGAGGGCACTAGAAAAATCTCCACTATTGTGGGGATTTTTGTGACCTCGGCAGGAATCGAACCGTAGGGAAAGATGGACC
>MHUY01000011.1:12058-14277 GCA_001825115.1 Candidatus Yonathbacteria bacterium RIFOXYC2_FULL_47_9
TCAAATTACTGGACCATCGCCAGTTCCGCTTCAACATGGATTTCATCCCATGCCACCGCGGACCAAAAAATGGCTCAATACTGCAAAACTGCAGAAACTGCTTCGGTCTCGTGAGCGTGAATTCAGGAATTCCCAAGGAAGCCCTGCTTACGCAAAACTCATGAGCTTCTGCAACAAGTGTCTCGCAGAAGGCAATGAGGAAACGATCGTAACCGTCGTGGGTGATGGCGGAGCGTCATATCAATGCCTCTTTGAGTGCAATGATGCGAGCGAGTCCTTCGTTCTCAACAGCATGTTCTTCAGGGATTTTGTCTCACCTTCTGAAAATAAAAACACTACGCCGACGGCAATGTCGGCAACTGCATAGCGGGAGCATATCCCCGCGTTCATAAAAGCCCAGACTTGTGCTGGGCTTTTGTTATGGTCTGAAAGGGTTGATTTTGGGGCTAAATTTAGTATAATGCCCAAATGGATCTTGATAGCCAGAAGGTTGAGGAACTCTTGGAGCTGACGCGGGAGAATAACCAGATTCTTCGCTCGATGCGCCGTACGCAGCGCTGGAGCTCATTCTTTACCCTTGTTTACTGGATGGTCATCCTTGGGTCCATCTTTGGGGTGTACTACTATTTCCAGCCAACGATTCAAAAGTATTTGCGCACCATGCAAACATCCATCTCTATCCTAGAGAAGTTTGAAGGACAAGCTGGAACGATTCCGACCGACCTGGAAGCCGTAAAAAATTTGTTGGGGAGGTAGGTTTCATTTGAAAAATTAAAAATTTAATATGCCGAGGTAGCTCAGTTGGTAGAGCATTCGCCTGAAGAGCGAGGGGTCACCAGTTCAACCCTGGTCCTCGGCACCATAAAAGAAAACCCCGTAAGGGGCTTTTTCTTTTTTATTTTAAAACTATACCGACTTGATCTTTATTGACTGGATTCTTCCTTTGTCTATCTTGGGAAGTTTGATGGTGAGGAGGCCACGACGCTCGGTCGCTTCGACTTCCTCGGTCTCTACTTCAGCAGGAAGAAGGATGGTACGAGAGAAAGCACCCCAGTAAAGCTCTTGGTAGAAATAATTTCCCGCTTCGATACCTTTTGGTGCCTCACGCTTGCCTTTGATGGTTACCATTTCACGGGTGACAGAAACTGAGAGGTCTTCGGATGCTACACCCGCGACCATCGCTTGGATTATGATAGTGTCGTCAGTTTGGTATACATCAACCCCAAGTTCACCCTCGGCCGGCTCACCTTGGTCCCAGCTTGCAAATGATGACTCGTGTGGTGCTGCCTCGATGGTGATTTCCTCATCAAAATCAGAGGAGTGGCCCTTGAGTGACATTGTACCCGTGAGGCGTTCAAAGAAAGTTTGTTTCATAGGGTAATCTTGTTAGGGTTTTTTATGTGTTTGACCACTTCAATCAAAATGATGATACCAATAATTGCTCCCCAAAAGGGCGCGAACACCGCAAGCGTGCTAAATGTTCCGTATGCATTCATTATAGATAAATTAAAATATGCATGCAAGAGTGTGGCGAGCGTGATACCCACTAATCCTGCGATAAACTGGATCCAGAATTTACTATAGAACGCAAAAGCGAATGCAACACCAAGAATTGCTGCCGAGACAATGTGGAGGGTTGTTGCGCCAATAAAACGGAAGTTGCTATCGAGAAGGGCTAATAGGCCACCACCGTCTAAAAGATCCTTCAAAATGTAAAGTGCATTTTCCATCGCCGCAAAACCAAGAGCGGCGGTGATGAGGTAAATAATAGCGTCTACTGGTTCGTTGAAATGGCGTGTGTGGTAAGCAACCAAAAAAACAGTAGCGAATACGCCAAATTCTTCGGTAAACGACCACAGAATTGCCTGAACGGTTTCTTCAACAGGAGGAACCAAGGCAAATTTTGTTGCCAGAAGATCGACGCCATCCATAATGAATGGCATAAGCGTCACAATAAGTTTTTGTACAGGAAGAACAAAAAATACCACCGCCATACCGGCAACAAACGAGAGAGTGATAAGGCCTCGTGGTTCGGGGTTCTCACGGTCCTGCTTGAGCCAAAACCAAAGCCAAACAAGCGCAGGGAGGACACCTCCGGCAAACGCAATTAGGAATGGATTTATGCTGAAAGTGGTTTCGGCCATGGTTCGATAATGAGGAGACCTTTTTCTTTACGCGGGAACAAACCCCACAACTCTTCAGTCACGAACGGAATGAAG